>JAICPX010000309.1 GCA_025929635.1 Chitinophagaceae bacterium | reverse complement strand
TCATTGTATTGAATATATCGCCATCGCTCAGTTCTTACGGCATGGTTTCCAAATCCAAATGTCGTAATAGAAGGATGATCCCATACAAGCTTCGGATTCAGCAATAGCGGCTTGATATCTGTTGCTTCTATTCCGTCCTTAGGTGGAAGTCCACATAGAGAGATCAATGTTGGATAAATATCCATCAGGTTTACCGTTCGTTCACAGGCTGAATTTGGTTTTGCAATACCAGGCGCCACGATGATAAGAGGCACCCTTGTTGCTTCTTCCCACAAAGCAAATTTTCTCCAATGTTCTTTCTCTCCTAAGTGCCAGCCATGATCACCAAAAAAAACAATGATCGTATTTTGCTTATAAGCACTTTTATTAAGCGCATCCAATAATCTTCCAAACATGGCATCAGCGAACGTGATGCTTGCAAGATATCCTTGTATTGCTTGCTTCCATTTATCGTTTTCAACAATGAACTTATGGTCTTCCATGTTACGGGTTGAATCATTTATTTGGCCTTCAGGAATTCTTTTGGCCATGGCTACTCCCAGCGGTGGAATATCATCCAGGTCGTTCCTGATTACTTTTGGCGTCACGATCGTTGACAATGGATACATATCAAAATATTTCTGTGGTACCCACCATGATAAATGTGGACGTTTTATACCAACAGCAAGAAAAAATGGCTTCTCATGTTTCTCATTCAAAAAATCGATTCCCCATTGAACATGTTTATAATCGGCCATGTCTTCATCATTTGCCTGCAATGGGCCCCAATCAAAATTTCCAAAACCATTGATGGGTTGTTTTTCGGGTGTTAGCTGTCTTTGCTGCGGATAATACTTTTGCCATGATGCGGAATCATTATAGGCATCATGAAAGATCTTGCTTATACCCACGACTTCATAACCATTTTGCATAAAGTATTGCGGTAACGTAACAGCATCGGGAAGTGCACGGCGCCATGGATGCCAATTCTGATACACACCCGATGTAGAAGGACGAACCCCGGTGAGTAAGGCGGCTCTTGATGGATTACAGACTGGTGCAGGGCAATATGCTTTTTTAAAATTCATTCCCTGCTTAGCCAATTTATCAATGTTGGGAGTTTTTACTCCTTTATACCCATCAAGTGGCCCGATCCAATCATTCAGATCATCTACGGCAATGAAAAGAACATTGGGTCGAGAAGATTGTGCAGAGGAATGAAGTGCAAAAAAGCTAATCAAAGCTAACGTTACGATGAATTTCATTATATAAGGTTTTAAAGGTGACCTATAAAACCTCTTGTCCAGGTAGAAGAAGAGAAGCATATAAAGGTAGAAAAGCTTTAGAAATAATTAATATCCTCGCAGAAAGTTACCGGCATTTTTATTTAACCGTATCGCGCAGTGAATTATCAAAACAGGCCAGGCAGGCAGCAAAAAAAAGAACGAAAGCGGATCGTTCGGCATCGGCAAGAAAAGCAGCAAGGACCAGGGCCAGAGGTTGAGTATTTCAGGGAACGATGATGACTGATGATTATTGATTATTAATTACTAATTATTAACCCGACAGAATAATCAATAATTAATAATTAATAATTCACTTGTACTGTAATGTTGCATGAGTAATGAGTCAGTCTTTATTGCCGCGTATAAGTCGTACAAGACGGTAATAAAAAAAACTGGCGAATAAAGCGACAATGATCAACACGATATATCTTGTCTTCATAGGGTTGAGTACTGAATACCAAAATAGTGCCCTTGTACCTGTGATAAAAAGTTTAAATACGAAAAACGAAGTTTTAACCGGTAGAAAAAACAGGGCAGCTGGGTAGATACTTAGATAAACTTCGTGTGGAAATCTACATAGTAGGATTATTAATTATTAATGACTAATTATTAGCATTTCACACCAGGAGGCAATGATCAATTCAACAACCGCAAAGATATCCTGGCACCTTTGTCTTTCTCTTCCATGCTACTTTGTTAGAAACAGAAAAGCTTCTCAATAAAGAGAAGCTCAGGTCAGTAACAATCATTATTAACTCCTAATTATAAACTCTACACAATAATCAATAATTAATAATCAATAATTTCAATGAAATATCTCAACTGAAGGTTAAGCAAGAACCTGGTCAAGTGCCTGGTTGACGTTATCCAATGAAAATGGTTTTTCAAGAAAGTAGTCAGCACCATTTTCCATTGCAACATCACGGGCAGTACCAAAGCCGGATATCATAATGATCTTGATGCCCGGATACTTTTTCTTCACATATGTGATAAAGTCGACTCCAAAGCCATCCGGGAGTTTGTTATCAAGGATGATGGCGGGAGGTTTGTGCGTCTCCAGGTATTCATCGGCATCCAGGAGATTGTTTACATAATCCGATTCGAATTTTCTTTCAGAGAGAATAAGATCAAGAATCAGACACATCTCACCCTGATCTTCAACGACAAGCAATTTTTTTGCTCGTTTGGTTTTGGACATAGTTGCAGTGCGCATAATAAGGATTTAGGTTTATGATTATGTTTTCGGCAGGGAGGATTATTGGAAGTTGATATTACTGCAAATATCTTGCCCTCTCTATGGAGTGGTGGATGGCCTGTAATCGATCGATCGAAATGCTTGTTCTCTATTCACATAAGTGAACGCTCAATTGTTCGGGATAGTATATGTACGAACTCTGAATGTGGAGCCCAATACCCATCCTGATATACAACTTGCTGCAAATGTGATCGGCAGAAAGGCTAGTGGCAACGTTAATTTTGTCAAAAATAGTTTCAATTTTTGCCGGACTTCAGGGAGGGCCATTGATTATTGAGTAAGGTATATTTAATTAATAATCAATAATTCAGTTTGCATTTTCAAGAATGATTGCAGAAGCCCCACCACCACCATTACAAATTCCCGCCATCCCATACCTGCCCTTATTTGTTTGCAGAATATTTGAGAGAGTAACTGTAATTCTTGCACCACTGCAACCGATCGGGTGACCCAATGCCACTGCCCCACCCCATACATTCAATTTTTCCATTGGTATCTCCATTTGTTTTGCGTTGATGATACCAACACAACTAAACGCCTCATTGATCTCGGCAAAATCAATATCCTTTATTTTCAGTTTTGCTTTGTCCAATGCCTTGTTCATAGCAATCACCGGCGTTGTGGTAAACCACTCAGGCGCCTGGCTCGCATCAGCAAAAGAAACGATTCGGGCTATTGGTTTTAACCCCAGCTCTTTCATTTTTTCTTCACTCACCAACACAACGGCTGCCGCGCCATCATTGATCTTTGATGCATTGGCGGCGGTTATCGTACCATCTTTTGTAAATGCCGGTTTCAATGATGGCATCTTTTCAAAATTCGCCTTCTTGTATTCTTCATCTTCTGTAACTGTTATTGGAGTCTTACCGGCGATAGTTACGGGCACCACTTCTTTGCTGAAATAACAATTCTTCCATGCATTGGCTGCGCGGGTATAACTTTCTTTTGCAAATGCATCCTGGTCCTCTCTTGTGATATTAAAAGTGCTGCTGCATAACTCACCCGCATTACCCATGTGGTAATCTTTATACGGGTCCCATAAACCATCTCTTAATATTCCATCAACAACATTTCCATTGCCAAGACGATAACCTGTCCGTGCCTTATCGAGATAATAAGGAATATTGCTCATGCTTTCCATGCCACCGGCAACAACGATATCATTATCGCCATTGAGTATAGTTTGAGCAGCAAGCATAATACTCTTCATACCACTGGCGCAGACTTTATTTACCGTTGTGCATGGCACATTGGTAGGAATGCCGGCATAGATGCTTGCCTGTTGCGCCGGTGCCTGCCCGATGCCCGCACTAACGACATTACCAATAAACAATTCCTGCACCTGTTCGGGTCTTACACCTGCCCTGCTCAATGCCTCTTTGATTGCGGTTGCACCCAATTGCGGAGCAGCTACTGATGATAACACACCTCCCAAACTCCCGATTGGAGTACGAGCCATGCCGACGATATATACTGATTTTGACATAAGATGAATTTACATATTAAAAAACTGAAGCATTCTATAAAGTAAAGTATCAAGACCTCCCCTTTAGAGGCGTAGGAAAACCCCGGCTTTAAGAATAATTCCGGGGCTTATTTTGAACGCCAAAGATAACGATTGTTAATGTTAGTACAGTTGAGTTACGCTAAGTGGGAAAAGCAGAATACCAGTTATCCACCAGATTTATAGAATATGAATAACAGACATGTGGGAGGAGGCTTGACGCCCACGTCCGAGAACGAATTATGATCTCCGTTCGAACATATAAACAGCGACCACCAAAAACCTGTGAATTATATAAACTTTCAAAAAAATTCTATAACAGCCCCATTTTTAGGGAAACGTAATTTTATCCTGTCATTTTATGCACTATTGGGTTTACATGGTGTCGTCACCAGCTACCAACTTAATCCCTTTGATACTTTGAAATGATATAACATTAACCTTTCCAAAAATAGGGACAGCTAAAACCTGTCAGGACCCTTTAGCATGTACGAAGTAAAAATGAAACCAGCCCGCATTGAGGTGATGCGTTTCCTGGCTCAAAAAATTGATAGTATCATTGATGAATTTCTGAAAAAGATCGATACGATCTGGCAACCGACCGATTTTTTACCTGATAGCACGAATAAGGATTTTGCAAAAGACATAAACGAGCTGCAGGCCGAATGCAGGGAACTTCCCTACGATTATCTCGCCGTTCTTGTTGGCGATACCATTACCGAAGAAGCCCTGCCTACGTATGAAAGCTGGCTGATGGATGTTGATGGTATTACAAAAACAGAACCTGAAGGCTGGAGTAAATGGATAAGAATGTGGAGCGCAGAAGAAAACAGGCATGGTGACCTGTTAAATAAATTTTTGTATCTCTCGGGCCGTGTTAACATGCGGGAGATGGAAATAAGTACACAGTATTTAATTGCTGATGGTTTTGATAATGGCGCCGCAAAAGATCCTTATAAAAATTTTGTATATACGTCTTTCCAGGAGCTGGCTACTAATATTTCTCACCGTCGCACAGCCACGCTGGCAAAAAAACATGGCAGCAACCAGCTCTCAACGATCTGTGGCGTTATTGCTGCCGATGAAGCACGACATGCAAAAGCCTATAAAAGTTTTGTTGCAAAAATATTTGAGATCGATGCCAGTGAAATGATGCTGGCTTTTGAAGAAATGATGCGCAAACGTATTGCAATGCCTGCCCACTTCCTTCGCCAGGCAGGCGAATCAATTGGTAAAACCTTTGTTCACTTTAGTGATGCTGCACAACGACTGGGTGTGTATACCAGTCTTGACTATACGCATATCTTAGAATCATTGATTAAGGAATGGGACATTGCAAACATTCCCAGCCTTAGCGCCAAAGCCGAGAGAGCCCGTGATTATTTGATGGGTCTTCCCGAACGTTTTAAAAGAATCTCCGAACGTGGTTTAAAAGCACCGGTGGAATACCAGTTTGGCTGGATAAGGGGATGACGCGCCGGGCAGTTTTACTACTATCATCGCCTGTTGAGTCACTCTCTTGTACTTCCGGGTTCTTACAATTAATCCACATATCGCAGATGCTCAATTAGAACAGCCAACTGCAAACAAGAGTCAAATTTATTTCTGCAATACCAGTTTTCTTAAAATCCTTTGTTCGTTTATCAATATCTCACAGAAATAAACTCCATTGGTCAAATTGCTGCCATCAATAGAAATCCTCTGCAGCCCCGCCGGTTTCTCAGCTTCGTAAAGTTTTTTAACCAGGCTTCCTTTTGTATCATAAAGAGCAATGCTTATCTTTTTTGTTGCCGGCAG
>JAICPX010000350.1 GCA_025929635.1 Chitinophagaceae bacterium | reverse complement strand
GATCATCAAGCTTGATGGCACCGGAAATTATGCCAGCTATCACTTCAGGGGTGAGCGCTTCGACATCGACCTTTAAACCTACCGCCAGCGCATCGTTTGGACTTACGCCATCTCCAAACCCTCCATTAGCGGTGCCGAGTATTGCCTTATCAATATGTAAAAGTCCACTCCAAAAATCTTCGTCTCCAAACGCATCAAAACGGAATATTTGTTTTCCCTCTTCGACCAAACCCTGCTTGCCCGGGTTCATTTTAGTTGCCAGGTCAAGTGATGTTTGGTCATTATTTTTTTCCGTTACTTCAAGCTTGGCGCATTGACAAATTGCGATCGCGACAACGACTATAAGAATGACTGATGCTTTCCTTTTGTGTAGCATAAAAAAAGTTTAGGATGTGATTATTGGTTTTCTCCCTATAGACGCTTACGGTCAAGGCCCTTTATTGCAGTGGGGGTGTATAAAATGTTAGAGTAACCCAGCTGGGTAAACGTTACAAACAAAGAGAATTATTTTCACGGGGCATTTATTGGAAATAGAAATGATAAATATTCGATCAGGTATCTGTTAAAGTGTAGATTTTTTTCATCACTTCATCAGTAATCTTGTTGCAGTAAATAAGGTTGAATTCAAAAATCTCTTCCGGGCTGTACATTTCTTCCACTTTTTCCCGCAACATATGTTTAGCCCGGTTCAGGCGAACTTTTACATTGGTTTCCGAAATATTCAAAAGATCTGCAGTTTCTGTAATGCTCATTCCATTTAATTCCCTGAGTGAAAATACCATCCTGTATTCAAAGGGAATTGAAACAAGCGCATTACTTACGATATTACTTAGTTCATTATTCAAAACAGACCGGTAAGTATCTGTAGATTGATTGCTTTCAAACATAGGCGTGGCTTTTTCATTGACTATCCCGTTAGCTTTTTCATTTTTGAAACTTTGCTTCTGTGCTTTTTGATAACATTGATTCAACATGATCCGTGTAATCCAGGTTTTAAACGATGAGCGTCCTTCAAATTTCTGTAAGCTCAGGTAAGCTGCAATAAATGATTCCTGCATAAGATCCTGCACATCTTCATGGTTATAACCATATGACATTCCAATCTTATAGAGATAAGGGTTGTTTCTCCTGATAAGGATCTCAAACAATTCACCTTCTCCATTTTGAATACGGTTGATTAATTCCGACTCTGTCAGGGTTCCAGGCTGTTTGATGATCCCCATAGCTGGTCTTTTATTAATTGTAAAAATATAATTCGATCTATTTATGGATCCTCTCATCCATTGGAGTAAACAAAGGATACAAATGTTACAACCTGCGATAAATTTTAATACCCTAAATCGCCGCGAACCGGGTTTGGGGTAACTAAAATAGTGCCGGGTTATCGTACAACCATCAATAGCAGAACGAATTCCTTATTTTAGATTCATGAAAAGAACGTTGCCGCTACTGATCTCATTTGTATTTGTTATAAGTGCTGCCCCGCAAAAAATCACAAAATGTTTACTTAGGACATCATCAGGCGATATTACTGTTGAATTGTATCCCGATAAGGCGCCCGTAACGGTTGCAAATTTTTTGAAATATGCAGCCGCTCATTTATATGACAGCAGTTCTTTCTTCCGCGCCGTCCGTTTAGATAACCAACCCAACAACCCGGTAAAAATAGAAGTGATACAGGGTGGGGATGTAGATTCCCTGAAACAATTTCCACCAATACCATTAGAGACTACCCGGCAAACCGGTTTGCATCATCTTGATGGTACCATCTCGATGGCAAGAAGTACTCCTGCATCTGCTACCTGTAGTTTTTTTATTTGCATTAACGATCAGCCATCATTGGATTTTGGTGGCAAAAGAAATCCCGATGGACAGGGCTTTGCAGCGTTTGGTAAAGTAACAAGCGGTATGGACGTCGTAAAAAAAATTCAACAATTATATCCTGAACAGCAACAGTATTTTAAACCACCTGTAATTATAATTTCTATTGAGAGAATTCAATGAGTATTCTAAGCTATGGTTGCGACTCACCTTGGTTAATAGAAAACAAATTGCGCTGATAAAAACTACCCCGCAACGGGCTAACAACAACAGGCGACTTCTACGAAGTCAATATCTAATCGAATTATTTTTCTATAATCAGGTTATCCCTACGGGATAAAATCACCGACTGTGAAATTCCAGTTATATAGATTTTAGGCTCCGAAGGAGCAACCTGTTTATAGAAAACAATAAAGACTAGTCAGACTCCGCAGGAGTCTCCTAAAAGAATACAAGTGACCTCTAATAGATTTCAAATGAAGCCCCGCTCCCCGGTCATTTCTTAATCCAACTTCCTTTTTACCGTTCTTTTTGCAAGAAGCACATAATGTAACAAATATTTCATAGCTGGAAAATATGATCACCTGGAATAATAAACCAGCGGCACAGGCGGCGACCCCTGATTTGTTCTCGAACACCATATCCCGGATCTGCCATTATTTTTCCTTTAGACTCTAGTGTTTGTTCCAACCCGGACTTTGCTAATGCGGGGATTATTTCCTGGCGGGAGAAGGAAAATGGTTACATTTACTTAGACAAGCCAGTCCCTTCATCTGAGCTGACTGTATAATTGAAAACTTTTCATTGGGTCCTCCCTCAGTATTCAATTTCTTAACCGGTCCAATCCTGATTGTTCAGGAGCGGATACAAAATCTTAAATTATGTTAGTAATAGCACAACACACCAACATCACTGACCCTGCAGCGTTCTGGGCAAAAGCACAATCTGTGATCGGGGCTGCACCTGCGGATACCAAAGTCCTTTCTGTTTTTCCCTCACAGGATGGTAAAACGGGCACCTGCGTCTGGGAAGCAGGAAGTGTCGATGAACTTCAGAAATTTCTTGACAAAGAATCAGCAGGCCTGGCTACAAATTATTGTTATGAAGTAAATGAAGCAACTGCCATTGGTTTGCCCGATAGAAAGAAAAAGGCAGCACTTAACTGATACTCATTTATGTTTTTAAATTTAAGAGCTGCCCGGGCAGCTCTTTTCATTTCTGGTTTGATCTCTATAAAGAAAGAATTTTTTTTAGGTCCGCTTCACTTACCATCAAAAGTTTTACTTCAGGTAACCGCCTTGTCAGTTCTTTCCAATTTTTATCTTCAGCGAAAACTTTCCTGAATATCGGAATTGCTTTTGCCACTTCTTTATTATTCGCTAATGTTACGGCTGTCCAATACTGCATCTCGAGGTTTGCCGGAAACATATTCATCGCAGCATTGTATTCATTCATTGCGGTTAACATATCATTCTTTTCTACAGCCAGGTCACCTTTATTCATATGTTCATAAGCCACGTGTACCTTATATAGCCTTCTGATCTCTTTAATAGGTTCTTTACTGTCATCTACCCGAAGGTCAACTGTTCTTTCGTCCCAGGGTTTACCAGTCGTCTTCGCAGGTACCACAATTATAGCAGCTGATTGCTGGCCGCGAATATCACCACCTGCTCCCTGTCCGGCTTCCAGTGACAGCAGTATTCTTTCAGCTAAAGGTTTTCCCACACTATTCCTAAATGCTGCTGCCATCGCAGCTGGCACCTGGTTACCCAACATCATATTCGCCTGCACGGAAAACTGGTTGCCTTTAATATGAGAAGCATGTTGAATACAAGCGTTGCCGGTGTGAACAGCTACATTTCCTTTGTTATCTACGATCGCCAGCTGCCTCACTTCTCTTCCTTCATCGTCCTTCAATAACGAATCGACTGCTTGTTGGGCAGTCAAACCATTTTTCAATAATGAAAGGCCGCGCAGTCCGAATGATTTATTTACAAAAGATTGGGTTGCGACAGCACCTACGCCCGCTTCGGCCCAGCTTACTACGGTGCCGACCGAGAACCAGTGGCTCTGAACAGCAACTCCCATTTCACCGGTAATGGAATCACGGGCTACAATGGAAAACGTATGTGCAAACGGATTCCCAGATCTATAAACCTGGGCATAAGTGTTAATACTAAAAAGGAAAGCAATTAATGCGATTATCAAGGTTCTTTTCATAAAAACAGTTTGATTATAAACCACGTACCACAAAAGTATGCGGATGCGGGCTGAAAACAGGTAAGGTTTTTGTAACACCGTTTCTTACAAAAAATCATTTTCCCGGAAAAATAATTTCACATGAGATCAAATATCTTTTCTCCAAAACTCTTATTCAGTACAGGCCTCATAGCATCAGTTGCAATTCTTTCCTGTAATACCAACAAAGAAGAAGGCACAAGCCCGGCAACTACGGCAACGACTGAAACAGCGATACAGACCACAAAGCCGGACACAGTGCCGATCGTGAACCATGCCGAAGCAAAATTGTCCGGTACTTATGCTGATACAACGGTGGATGGAACAGTAAAGTTCGATACGGATCCCAGCGGCAAAGTAGTAATGATCCTTGATATAACCGTTCCGGCAAAAGCTGGCAAATCAATAGCTGTGCATATTCATGAACATGGGAACTGTGGCGATACAGCCAAGCTAGCACATGGTCACTGGAACCCAACTAATGCGCAACACGGCAAATGGGGATCGGCAAGTTTTCATGCAGGGGATATTGGTAATATTCAATTGAACGCTAACGGAAAAGGGAGCTTGTCATTAGCGACTGACCTATGGACCCTGGGTGGCCAACCGGTTAAAAATATTTTAGGAAAAGCCATTATTGTACATGGCGGAACGGATGATTATAAAACACAGCCTACCGGAAACGCAGGCACGCGGATCGGGTGTGGAGTGATACAATAAGATGAGTTTTCCCGGCATTTTTAAATTCACGTATGTCCTGAGTCGGACAACGATTTACTGTTCTTTATGTATGGGAACACTAACCATAACGAGGCGGCCTGCTTTCAACCTGTAGATTGCCTAGTTAGAAAAAAGCTGGACCAATCCATATAAACCTACAGTGACTATTGACAAAACACTAATTACAAATGCTACATAATAAAAGTTGCCTGATACTAAATACCGAACACGACTTTTATAAAAATGAATAGCCGCAAACACAACCACAAAAAGCATGATGGAACCTACAATTCCACCAGATAGGATCATCAATACAGGCAGCTTGATGAGGAAATACATTAATGCCCAGGTGCAGGGAATGATCCACGACAACCATCTTACTGTGTTTTTTCTTTGTACCTGGTCAAAGAAATTTATCCAGCCCACCTGTCCAAAAATGTCAGGGAAAAGTCGG
>JAICPX010000098.1 GCA_025929635.1 Chitinophagaceae bacterium | reverse complement strand
TGCAATCAGCCAATGACTATGTGGATTTGTAGTTGCCATTACAGCAAGCAGAATTCCAACGATCACCACAAAGTATCCAAGTATTTTCCATTCAGCTTTTAAGAAAGCCATTGCACCTTCAGCAATATAATGGCTGATCTCTTTCATCCGGTCATTACCAGGATCTTGCTTCGCTACCCATTTGAACTTAATAAAAGTGTAGAGTAAACCGATCAACCCCATGACGGGGACCAGGTAAATCAATTTGTCCATAAGTGTTGATTCTTAAACAGTTTATAACCCTCGTTGATTTATGAGAGGTCGGCAAAGATAGGGGAGAAAGGGGAAAATTAGACTGCAGATTTCCGACTGCAGATTTTAGAATTGTGATGAAGAATATTGAATTTATTTACATCAAAATACTTTTATTTTAAACTTGCCCTGCAAACTTGTCTGGCCCCCGCTTCCTTTAAAAACAGTTCCGCTAAATCTCCCGGTCATTATCCTGGTTTGATAAATATAACTATCAATAGTAACGGAAAACTGAAAACCCGGCTGCGTCATGAATGGATATGTTTGTGCGGCATTATCATAATAATACATGCCAACTTTGGTTGTTGTGGAATTAAAAAGATCCTGGTTCAGCAATGCAGGTTCGGTATTTATTGTTAATACCAGGCCGCTATCAATTGAACAGGCTGACGGTCCAAAAAAAGTAAAACCATTTCGTGCCGGTGCTGCAATTGCTGTATCGATCACGCCACAATAAAAATCATTGCCATTATAAAAACTCCATTTGCCTTCAATAAAATCATCCGAGCCAACACAGGAAGGACATATATATGGCCCGGGGACATGAATTGCAACAGTGTCAATTGTAACCGTGTTACGAGGACCACCTTCATAACTGTATTCCTTTTTACAACTAAAAAGTATCATTGTGATGATAGCAATAATAATATTGACAGATCTGCTGATCATTTTTATTAATATACCCAGCAAACGCAGTTTTGGTTATCTCAGTTGCTTGCCTGCAAAACTCCGATCTTTTTTACCAGTTCCCGGAACTGCGGTTCATTTCTGATAAAATCAAATTTGGGATCAATACCGATGCTGCAAAGTGATTCTTCATGTCTTTGATAACTTTTTTCAAGCCATTCAAAAGCAGATTCTTTGTCTGCCAATGCGGTATATACCAAAGCAACACCACGATAATCGTTTGAGCTGAGCATGTTTTCAACGCCCGTATCTTCTATTATCTTTCTTGCTTCACCGGTTCGCCCTGCTGTGGCAAGAATATGAGCGAGCGCAACATCAGTTTTTACTTTATTACCGGTTAGCTCTCCCCATCTCTTATTTTCCCTGATTGCATCTTCATACATACCCTTACCTGTGTAAATCAGCGACAGCAGCCGGTGAACCGGAACAAAACCCGGGTCAAGCTCCAATGTAGTCAGCGCCGTTTTTATTGCATCATCATACTGTTTAAGATAGTATTGAAATATTCCTTTGTCTTTCAAGATTCCCTGCGAAACCGGGTCGAGTTCAACTGCCTTCGAGATCTCCTTAAATGCTTCTTCAATTTTCCCCTGGAATAAAAGTAACTCAGCATACCAGTGATGCCCAGTTGCATAATTTGGGTTCAATTTCAAACCCAACCTGAATTCCCGTTCGGCGCCCACCCAATCCCATTCATTCAGCATGAGTGATATTCCCAATGATACATGGGCTTCGGCCAGCTGCGGATCTATCTCGAGTGCTTTATGAACCGCTTCCATTTGCTTTTTATAAAGATCTCTCCTTGAAATATTCGTGTATTCACCCATTAAACTATAAGTGTCAGCAATACCGGCCCAGGCCAACGCATAATCAGGATCTTTTTCCAGCGCTTTTTCAAAATGTTTGACTGCGGATTTCAAGCTGGTTTCATTTCTCTTTTTCCAAAAGAAGATCCCCTGCAAATACAGCTGGTAGGCGGCTGAATCATCAGTGTATCTTTTCTGTAATGTAACCTTTTCCTCACTGCTCAATTGTAATCTCAACGCTTCCACAATTTTCACAGAAACATCTTCCTGTATATCGAAAATATCATCCAGTGTACCACGAAAACTTTGTGCCCAGAGATGAACATCACGACAGGCATCTATGAATTGCGCCGTAATACGCAAATTATTTCCAGCTTTTCTTACGCTTCCTTCCATTATATAATCGGCGCCCGTTTCTTTACCAATTGTTTTTGTATCCTTTGTTGTGTTTTTATATTTCATGGACGTTGTCCTGGAAATTATCCTGGTTTCCTTTAACCGGGATAAACTGCTAATGAGCTCTTCAGTCAATCCATCGCTGAAATACTCCTGTTCCGGATCATTGCTCATATTTACAAAGGGTAAAACAAGAATGCATTTTTGCCGAACGGCCTCGCCCTTACCTTCCAGCACTCCCACGTCGGGAATTTTTATTCCCGCGTTACTGATGGCAAAGATTTCCATTTGCTCTTTTACATTCTTCAACAGGTATCTTCCCATCGAAATTGCTGAAACCTCTTTTTGATTCTTGATATCATCATAAGCTTTGCTTGAAATAAAAATGCTGCCCGGCACGGCAAAGGATTCCATGCGGGAAGCAATATTCACCCCATCACCATAGATACTTTTGTCGTCAACGATCACGTCTCCTGTATGAATACCGATACGAACCGGAACCACGGGAGGAGTTTGCATGTCAAGTTGTAAAGCAGTGGCTGCTTTCACACTTCCAAGTGTGCTTGTAAAACTGCACAATGCTCCGTCACCGCGAAATTCAAGCACCCGTCCTCCATGCTGGTTCACTAATTCTTCAAGCTTATTTTTTAACCGGTCACGAAATCCCATGGCGAGCGATTCATCACTTTCCATCAATGAGGTATAACCAGCAATATCCGCAAACATGATAGCAGCAAGTTGACGCGTTGTAGCCATAATTGAAATTAATGAAAATGCCGGATGCCATTCCTAATGTAGTATTTCTGCGTATTGTAATTAGCAGATGACGAGGACATAGCTTTTTAATTGTGGCAAATTTTGCACACGAGGGCGCCGGCCGGTTTTTGATCAAGTACAGCTGAATACTAATGTTCGCCGTTCCGGGATCGTGACGGCCTTTTTTTAATCATTTTGCCGCACGATTTATGCACCAGATATTACCGTTAAAATTCAGATCAACGGATGGCATGTAATTTGGAGAACTAATCACGTCAGGAGCAGGAACTACGACAATTTTCCTGGTTTTATTGGGAGTACGGGATCAGCGTGATAGAATGTAACTTAACCATCTCCACCTAACACCGCTATAGATACCAAGCCGGATGTTATGATGAATGAAATTCATGACATCGCTAACCCTTCGCATTAGAAACTGGTAAAAATTTTTTACAGAAAAATTAAAAGTTTTCTGAACCTAAAACCTTTGTCCATTCTAAAACAACATTTATGAAAAAGATCCTCTTCAAACCTTATCAATTTGTTATTGTAGTAGCAAGTATGTTATTTTCTTATTCATGTCAGAAAGATATGCGGGAACCTGGCGGTCCAAATGGTGGGAATAATATAAAAAATACTTCGTTGGCTAAAGAACTTAAAGATTTTGTATTGGTGAATCTTGTTTCCGATATGCCTAACGCGGCCGCAAATCACGATGCCAATCTTAAAAACGGGTGGGGTCTCGCCATTTCATCTTCAGGACAGGTAAGAGTAAATGCAGAAGCTGCCGGCGTTAGCGGTGTTTATACGCTGGATGGTAATATTGTTTCTATTCCTACATTTATTCCCGGCTCTGCCATGTCAGATGGCGGTGTAAGCCGTCCGACAGGTCACGTGTTTAATCCCACATCTGATTTTAAACTGCCAAATGGAAATCCAGCGCAATTTATTTCCGCCTCCGGAGATGGCTCAGTGGCTGGATGGAATTCCGGAAACACAGCGATAAGAATGTTAGATAATGCGCCCGGGGCATCATATGTAGGCATCACAATTGCATCCAATGCTGGCAACAATTATTTATATGCAGCAAATTTTGCGGAAAACAAGATTGATGTATATGATAAAGATTGGAAACCGGTAGGCAAATCGTTTACAGACCCATCAGTGCCTTCCGGATATTCTCCATTTAACATCCAGACGATAGATGGAATGATCTATGTTACTTATGCAAAGAAAAATGCGCAAACAGGAGAAGAGGAAACCGGTAATGGCAAAGGGCATATCAGTGTTTTCAACGCTGATGGCTCATTTGTTAAGACATTTTCATCAGGAGGAAAACTAAATGCACCCTGGGGAATTACAAAAGCACCAAACGGCTTCTGGGGGTCAGCAAGCCAATTGTCTGATATGGTATTGGTAGGAAATTTTGGTAACGGGCAGATAAATGTTTTTGATGCGGATGGAAATTTTGTCGGCGTTCTTCATTCAAAGGGCAAACCAATTGAGATCGATGGACTATGGGGAATTGCTTTTCCTCCTTCAACAAGTTTTAATAACACCTATTTGTATTTCGCAGCGGGGCCGGGTACAGAACAGCATGGATTGTTAGGTTACATAAAGAATATGTATCTCAATTAGTAGCTGAACAATTTCATTCGCCTTATGCCGTTTGTTTTCAAACGGCATTTTCTTTTATGTATGTAATCAAATGAATAAAGCATGAGAATATTACTCGTCACCTTACTATTGTTTGCTAACTATGCTTATGCCCAGCTTCCGAAAATGGAAAACGGAAAAATGGCGCTGGACAAACCTGTAACATTTAAAACAGGTATTGCGGAATTAACTGAAGAAGCGAAAGAGGGGTTGAAGCCTGTAAAAGAATTTTTATCAAAAAAAGATTATATCAGTACGTTAGGATGGAAGGGCATACGGATAATTCAAATTCAGAACCAGTAAATCAAAAACTTTCCGAACAACGGGTATTGGCTATTTGCAAAAGGCTTGTTGAAAATGGTATTGATTGCAAACGCTCAATTGCTGTTGGTTTTGGAAGTACAAAGCCAATTACCCCAACAACAATCCGGAAAACGGGTCATTGAACCGTCGTATGGAATATATTCCTGCCGCTATACGTGGGAAGGCGATAGGAGGAATGGCATTGGACGGCAGTGGTGTCATTGCTGGTGATCCCTGTAATTGATCTCATTATTCAAATTATTTTACGAACCGATCTCTCCTGGTATTCAATTGTTCAACCGCCAATTGCATGGCATGGTTTTTCTATCTTCCAAGAAAGTCTTCCGGGTGCTTAGCTTTAAATCTATGAATGATGAAACATATTTTGTGCTGTGCCTTATTTGTGGGTTTCTCTTTTTTATTTCTATGCGCACAACCGGACAGCTTGAACGTAGCAGAGCCAGATGTGATCTCGGTGAATGACTCACGTATAAAATCCTTTCCGGGGAAGAACGGCATCATCTATCCGGTTTATAAATTGAGGTCAGGACGGGATATTCCTGTTTTTTTAGCTGGGGCCGGCTGGTCGGGTTATGCATTCACAAAAATTTACAGCAAGGATCGTTCAAGTGAGAGTGAAATTTTTTCTCTAAATAAAAGAGATATCAATGGTTTTGATCGCTGGGCGGTGCGCCCGCATTCAGAAAAGGTAAGTAAGACCAGTAACTACATTTTCCATGGTGCAATGCCGCTTCCCTTCTTATTTCTTGCGTTTACCGATACAAGAAAAGATTTTTTCAAGCTTAGTTTTTTATACCTCGAGGCAATGTCGATAACAGGTTTGTTGTACACAAGTTCAGTTTATTTTACCGATCGTTTCAGACCATATGCTTATAGCGAAGAAACACCGATAGCCTGGCGTACAAGAGGTGGTGCAAAGAATTCTTTTTATGCCGGTCATGTTGCACTCGCCGCGACCTCCACTTTCTTTATGGCAAAGGTTTATGCGGATTATAATCCTGATTCAAGAATAAAATGGCTGGTTTACGGTCTTGCAGGCGCAGTTACAGGTACAATGGCTTATTTGAGGCATAGGGGTGGTTTTCATTTTCCGTCGGATATTATCCTCGGAGTCGTCCAGGGAACATTGACAGGAATTCTGGTTCCGCATTTCCACAAGAACAAATTGATCAAAGATCCAGATCTTAGCCTGTTACCATACAGTAATGGACAGGAAAACGGGCTGGCATTAGTGTATAAATTTTAGCATCAATTAGTTTCTTCTAAAAGTTTTTTTAAAGAACCCAGCATCATTTTCCAGTTCTTTTCCGAGTGCTCTTTTCCTTCTTCTGTATGATTATTATCCTGCTTAAGTGATACGACAGTGTGATCATCCACTTTTGTAAGATCGATTGTTACGATGTGATAATTTTCAGGCACGTCATCAGCGCCGTTGAGCGGGCTAAAATGACTGTACTGTAACCGTTTGTTGGGAATGAACTCGAGGATCTTTCCTTTGTCTTTATACTGCTTGCCCTGCCATTCGCCTTCCCAGGTTATCCTGTCACCTTCTTTCCATTCCGAAGTTACGGTTGTACCATACATATATCGTTTTATCAGGTCCGGATCTGTCAGGGCTTTCCAAACCTTGTCCGGGGATACGCAAATTGTTGTGTCTGCCCTTGCCACATGATTAGTCGTGATCATAGGTTAAATTTTTATTTGAATTACAATAACATACCTTCTTATAGGTTGTTTGAAAGACGGTCTGTCTATTCATATAATTCAACAATCTTGCCGATTTTGAGGAATAAAATGCCCAGCGGAAACATGTGTAAAAAAGAAAACAAGTGAACTACTGGCAATTGATGGCGGAGGCGTATCGCCACAATCTTTCCCTGTTTTCCAGGCTGATATAAACGTTTCTTTCACTTTCTTTCGCTGCAGTTTCTACGACCCGTTTGTTGATGTCCTGCGTAAAGTTCACAAACAAGCTCTCAATTTTACCTGATGCGACCTGGTTCATATCCCAAACTTTAGCGCTTGCCGTACAATTGAAGTCGAACGATGAGAAGCTGATCGTTTTTATAGTTTTAAAACGATTTGTTTTGAATTGAATGGATTTATTTGTTATATCATACACAATGCTCCATTTTGTGTAATCACCCTGCGAAACTTCATGTAAGATATCAAATGCATAGTCGGTCACTGGTTTAGTGGTATTGCCCGCATTTAACTGCTGTATCATTTTGCAGGCATCATTAAAACGTTCAAGTGAATTGTTGCCTGAAGGAGTTGAGTTCCTGAATGACTTTACAGACTCATCATAGGTGCTGTTTGTCAACACGGGCAATGACAGATCGCTGCCTTTGCGGACAACCATCTTCCCATTGAGAAATTCAATTGCTGAAGCATTGCCATTGGCGTCCGCGACCAGGTAATGGAGTGGAGTAGTGCCCGTAGGTGAAATCCGAATTTTTTTATCTGTTGCTATAACTTCTTCTATTGTTGAACAATTGTCCAGTTGATATTGTATCCATTGAAGTACACCTACTGCCGGTCTGTTATCATTCGCGGGATATTTTGTTTCATCCAGCCACATTAATTCAACCACCAGGCCCTTTTCATTCATGCCCCCGGTAGGAAACTCTTTTCCATATTGATTAAAAGTAATGCTCCCGTATTTTGATACCCAGTTGATCGTTTCCCCGTTTTCGGTTTTCATTGAAGTCTTGGACAGGCCTTTCAGATTTGTGCAAACCATCCCGGCATCCGTTATCCAGTCATAATTGCGGCCAAAGACCATCTGCCCATTCTTATTGATAAAAAAAGTAGTGCATGCATACAGTAGCGATGCCTGTAAGCATGTAAAAACTACGAATGCCAAAATTTTTTTCATAAAATGATTCAACTCAAACTAAAGTTGTCACCAACTGTTAGCAAATTTTAAAAAGGTCTAAATGAAGATATTGCCAATTCGTAAAACTCCGATTATGTAATCGCTTGGTTGCCCCCAAGATAAAAAATTGATTTTAATCTATCGCAACCGCTTAAATAAGTCCTTCAGAAGCGATTTTTGTTGTTTAAAGGTTGATAAATTGTGCTGACCCATTTATCTTCGGCCGCCCTCAAAATTTTTGAACCGCTCAAATAGTAAAATCCTTATGAGAGTATTGGCTCTGTTGCTCCTATTGGTAGCAACTCATGGCGCAAGTGCGCAACAGCTTCTCTTTGACAAAACAATTCCTGAACAAAATGTACCAGCAGCATCTCGCTTAAAAAATGAAATGAGATCGCATTACATTAATTCGCGGTATGTGAGTCAGACAGATTTCCTATCACAACAAGATTTTTTTATTTCGATTACTTCTAACCTCATTGTAAGAAGCAGATTCCAGAAGATGTATAGTTATCCTGCGGGGTCTTTTTCTTACCAGGGGAAGTTAGAAGGACCCGCAACAGGTTACATTACTTTTTCAAAGTATGGTGACCGCACAGCGGGAATGATCATGCTGGATGATGGCACAAAATATATGATCGACCAGGTAGCGCCCAATATTTTCGCTATCTCGTTGTCAAATGAATCTGTATTTAGTCAACGTGAAAGTCATTCAGACTTTATAGAAGTTAGCGGCGAAGATCAACCGAATGCTTCTTCGGCAAGTGTCTGCGATGTGAGCAGCACATGCCCTGGCTCTTCAACTATCGACCTGATGGTGGTGTATACGCAGCAGGCAGAAAATAGCTGGGGTGGGGTTGCCAATACGATGGCAAACATTACACAGGCTGTTACTAACATGAATGCATCAATGAGTAATTCCGGGATCAATAACGTATCCTTTCGCCTGGTGCATGCAACAAAAGTCAGTTATACGGAATCTGGAAATTTCAGCACTGACCTTACAAGACTCGCCGGTACAAGTGATGGATATATGGATAATGTCCATGGTTTGCGTGATCAATATGGCGCCGACCTTGTCAGTCTCGTCATCGGATCTCCGACAAGCAGCTGTGGTATTGGGTATTTGAATACCAACCCAACAGCATATTCCTCCGGTAGCGCATTCAATGTTTCATTGTATTCATGTGTAGTCAGCAATTTTACTATCGCACATGAATGTGGTCATAACATGGGTCTGCGTCATGATTGGTATGTTGATGCAAGCACAACACCTTGCTCACACCATCATGGTTATGTAAACCAGGTGGCCCTTGATCTTGGCACAGCAAGCCCTGCGTCTTCAAGATGGAGAACGATAATGGCTTATAATGATCGTTGTGCAGTTTCCGGATTTAATTGTACCAGGATCAATCACTGGTCAAATCCCGGCGTGAGTTACAATGGAGACCAAATGGGAAATGCCCTCGGCACAGCAGAACCTTCCAATGAAGCATATGCTTTTTACAGGATGGCATGTCTCGTTGCAGCTTTCAGAGGTGATGGCACGCCAGCGGGATGTTCCAGTCCAACCGGACTTTCTACAGGTCTTATCACTGGATCCGGTGCCTTCCTGAGCTGGTCACCAGTGAGCGGGGCTATCAGTTATGATGTCGATTATAAACTTGCGATATCGTCTACATGGACAAATGCAGTTAGCGGTTCTTCATCTTTAGAATTTAATTTAGTTGGACTGGCAGCGTCGGCTTTATACGAATGGAGGGTGAGAGCTAATTGTTCATCAGGTAGCAGCAGCTATGCCCAGGCAATGTTTAGCACATTATCGCAGCCGGTTTCATGCGGTGAACCATCAGGTCTTTCAACTTCAGGCATAACGGCTACAGCTGCTACTGCTAATTGGGCACCTGTTAGCGGGGCGGCTAGTTATAATGTCGATTATAAACTTTCATCATCTTCCAACTGGATAAATATTGCCAATGGTACGACCTCCCTATCATGGAGTATATCTGGAATGCAAGCATCTACTTCCTACGATTGGAGAGTAAGAGCTAATTGCAATGCTGGTAACAGCAACTACACACAAACGCAGTTTACGACGCAAGCAGCAGGTTCATGTAATGCACCGGGTGGACTGTTCACATCTAATATTACAACTGGCACCGCCACCCTGAACTGGAGTCCTGTAAACGGGGCAGCTTTTTATAATGTCCAGTATAAGCCAACATCTTCGGGTACATGGATCACTGCCTCATCGGCTACCTACTCAACATCTCTCAATCTATATTCTTTGTCTGCCGCCACGACATATGATTGGAGAGTAAGAACGAACTGCAGCCTCAGTGAAACGAGTAACTACAGCACTGCACAATTCGCCACCTCGGGATCAACGCCTCCGCCGCCTCCATCGGCAACATGTCCGGGCCCTTACGATGTAAGTACGATTGGAACTACGGGTGGAGCTTCATTCATTATTGTAAATACCGATTTTCTGGGAACTGTTTCACCAAGAAACGATATCGACCATTATCGGTTTACGATCAATTCCGGAGGAACGATCACTGTATCATTAACAACATTACCGGCAAACTATAACCTGGCTGTGCTTAATAGTAACGGAACACAGATCGGTATTTCACAAAACAACGGCCCACAAAGTGAATCCGTCAGTTTGAGTGTGGCAGCAGGTACTTATTATGCTAAAGTACTTCCAAAAGGAAATGCAAATAATGCAACATCATGTTACACGTTGCGGGTGCAAACGGGTACGGCCACGGACGCGATTGTGACTAATAACTTTCTTGTAAACTTATTTCCGAATCCCGCGAACAATTCATTAAATGTCTGGATAGAAGGAGCGGAGCAAAGGGCACAGCTCAGGATATATGATATAATGGGGAAACTGGTCATGCAACAATCAAGTACCAATACATTGACATCATTGAACGTTTCAAAACTTCCTGCTGGTATTTACTTATTGAATGTAAGTAACGGCAAAGAAACAAGAGCTGCGAAGTTTGTAAAAGAATAGAAATAGTCCGATACGGGGAGTTAACGAAGGCTGCCAAAAAGCAGCCTTCGTTCTTCTTATGAATTGTGGTTAATTATTGCAATGATGGATCCTTGAAAGTATCGCCCTGTCTCATATCTCCGGTTTGATATCCTTTTTTAAACCAGGAAATACGTTGGGCTGAAGTGCCATGGGTAAATGATTCAGGAACTATATAACCTTGTGATCGTTTTTGCAACATATCATCACCGATCGCATTGGCAGCATTCAATGCTTCGTCAATATCACCGGGTTCCAGGAGATTTTTCTTTTGTGCATAGTGTGCGAAAACCCCTGCGAGAAAATCAGCCTGTAATTCAAGCATCACAGAATACTTGTTATACTCTGCCTCACTTACTTGTTGCCGCAACCTCGCCATTTTATCTGTTGTACCCATTAGTTTCTGTAAATGATGACCCACTTCATGTGCTACGACATATGCCATGGCAAAATCCCCAGGCGCTTTAAAACGTTCCTCCAGTTCCTGGTAAAAGGATAGGTCGATATAAAGTTGTTCGTCACCCGGACAATAGAAAGGCCCCGACGCAGCGCTTGCATAACCGCATGCGGATTGTACAGAGCCACGGAAAAGCACGAGGGTCGGTTCCTTGTAGTCACTGCCCTGCTCAGCGATTATTTCATTCCACACGTCTTCAGTATATCCTAATACAACCTTGACAAATTTTGCCCTTTGATCATCTGCTGCTTTTTCTTCAGCTGTCATCTCGGTTGTTTGACCCGGAATTTGAAGTGGAACATCCTCGCCGCCGCCGCCTAATAACAAACGCAGCACGACAACGATAACGCCAATAATACCTCCACCTACGGCCAGACCACCTCCGGAAATGCCCCGGCGATCGTCTACATTAGTGCTTTCTCTTCCGCCTATCCAACGCATAAGAAATTTGTTTTTATGATCAGGAAATTGTTTAAAACAAAAGACAAAAAATCTTGCCAGTTAATTATCTGCAATCATAAGGATGTAAATAAGAGTCAAACATTTTTTGGGGAAATTAGTTCTCACCGCATTAGGAAGCTTTCAGATTTTTTGCAATATTGCTCCGGGCCCCGGATGCAACTTTCATTACATTCGATATCACTTGCTCCAATTGCGCTTTCTACTCCATTAACTTTGCAGCCACCTCATATCTTCCTGGTTCATTTCACTCAACGATCTTTGCTGGTCCGGGATCTCCTTCATTACCTTATTTGCTTCTGAT
>JAICPX010000553.1 GCA_025929635.1 Chitinophagaceae bacterium | reverse complement strand
GGAAAACGAGTTGCAAAAACGATCCTGATGATATATTGCTCGATTTTTTCATCAACCACTACTTGTCTCACTAATTTTCTTGCTGCCCGTATTTCTTCTCCTGTCGTTACAACCCGAATTTGTTCCAAAGGCTCCGCTTTAATCTGGTTACGGATTATCAGTTGTTCCTCAATTTCATTAGGATAATCTATTTTAATTTTTAACATGAATCTATCTAACTCAGCTTCCGGCAGCGGATAGGTGCCTTCTTGTTCAATTGGGTTTTGAGTGGCCAGAACAAGAAAAGGGTCATCAAGCAAAAAAGTTTGCTCTCCAATAGTAACCTGTCTTTCCTGCATCGCTTCCAGCAATGCACTTTGCACTTTAGCGGGAGCCCGGTTAATCTCATCGGCCAGGATAAAATTGGCAAAGATCGGCCCTTTGCGAACGTCGAATTTGTTAAGTTCCTGGTTATAAACTTTTGTACCCGTTACATCGGCGGGCAAAAGATCAGGCGTAAACTGAATTCTGCTAAATCGAAGATCAAGACATTTTGCCAGGCTTTTGATAGAAAGTGTTTTAGCAAGTCCCGGAACACCCTCCAGCAGCATATGTCCGTCGCTCATTAATCCAATCAGGAGACGGTTTATCAGGTTGTGCTGGCCAATAATCACTTTACCCAACTCCTTTCTGACGTCTTGAATAAAACTCGGTGTTTGCATAATCAACCCTATGGATAAAAATTTCAGAAAATGTTTTAATAATTCTACCTGGTTACTGTTGGATCATTGATATTCACTAGGAAATAATAATGCCAATTCTTTAAATTCCGTTATTTTAAAATAATTACCCGTTTTAATACAGTTATTGAAGCTTTAGTACAGTTATTGAAGTGGCTAAGACAAAATCTAAAAATCTTCAGATAAAGAGCCGGTTAAAATCGTTGCAAAAATTTAATGTATTAATACAGACTGATGTTTTCTTTCCAACATATTGAATATCTCAACTTTCTGTTTTTGCTATTGGTCCCTGTGTCATTGCTTATTTATGCATTTTTCTGGAGAAGAAAGATTCAAACTAAATTGGGAAACGTTTTATTGATTGCCGAATTTATTAAATCGTTTTCATTAAGATTATTTTTCATCAAACCTTTAATAATACTAATAGCGCTGGCTCTTTTAATAATCTCAGCTGCAAATCCCCGAAAAATTATACCAGCGGAATCTAAAAGCACAGACATTGATTTAATGTTTGCATTGGATGTCAGTAATAGCATGTTGAGTGCTGATATAAACCCAACAAGACTATCGGCAGCTAAAGAGTTAATTAAAAACCTGGTCCAAACTTTAGACGTTAACCGGGTCGGTTTAATTGTTTTTGCAGAAAAAGCCTTATTGCAGTTACCCATTACACATGATACAAAAGCAGCTGAAATGTACATAAACGAGGTTAGCACTGATGCTATTCCTCAACAAGGGACATCGATCGGGGACGCTTTAGCACTATGTGACAAATCATTAAACCTCAATGAATACAAATACAAGACTGTTGTATTAATTTCTGATGGTGAAGATCATGATAATACAGCCCTCAGTATGGCTAGGCAATTACGTGAAAATGGAGTGGTTGTCTATTGTATAGGGGCTGGTACTTCGGAAGGCTCTGTTTTTAAAGAAGCTGGCTCCACTCAATATATGACAGATGAAAATGGAAACAAAGTTGTTTCCAGATTAAATGAGTCTCTTTTAAAGAATATCGCATCCATTACAGGTGGAAATTTTTTTCTCCTGAATGATCAAAATGATATTATACATGCGCTGAAAAAAGAGTTTAGCAATTTTGAAGAGAAACATCCTGGTAGCGGTCAGGCAAGACGTTACGATTCATATTATCAGCTGTTTCTTTTTCCGGCGATCCTTTTGATGATAATAGAAATAATGATCCCCGAAAAAAAAAGAGTGGAATGAAAATGCTGCCTACTATATGTCTTATATTTTTTATTTCAACATCTTCAGCACAGAATGTAAATAAAATTTTAAGTGATGCAGATAAGCAATATCAGAAATCTGAATACTTAAATGCAAGTAAGTTATATGAAGAAGCATTAAAAACATCCCCGACGGATTTAACTGCTCAATACAATCTTGGCGTTGCCAGGTTCAGGCTCAATGAAACTGAAGGAGCGACGGAAGCATTTAAAAAAGCGCTTGGTCTTTCAAAAGATAAATCAATGTCTGCAAAAATATTTTATAATTCAGGTGTGGCTTTTCTTAAATCAGCAAATTATCCGGAAGCGATAACTGCCTTCAGAAACGCTTTGAAACTGAATTCAGAAGACAGGGATTGCAGAGAAAATCTTCAATTTGCAATAAATCAGAATAAAAAACAGCTTAACCAAAAGCAACAGAATTCAGGAATGAGCCAGAAGGAATTAAAAGAACAACAAAAATCAGAACAGAAACTAAGCAAGCAAGCCGCCGAAAAAATTCTTCAATCTGCACAACAGGAAGAATCCAGAGTAAGAGATAGTTTGCGATCAAAAAAATCCAATCGGCAAAATAGAGCTACCAAAAATTGGTAGTCAACTGCGGATCCGAACCTGTTGTACGTAATGTTCCTTCTTTCTTCAAATCAATAAAGAAAATAAAAAACATAGGATCGTTATGCTTAGTTTCCGCCCGCCCGGGGTCTTGCCCAGCAGCAATTACAGAATAAACGAATGAAGTGGGCAGACCCCGGGATATGAGTCAATCAAACAACTCCGGGGTCTGTCCACAACAGTCACTATTCGTAAATGCATTATGGACAAGACCCCGGAGGGACACAAATCAATAAAGAATATAAAAAAAACCCTGAGTCGTTATGCTTTCCGCCCGCCCGGGGTCTTGCCCAGCAGCAATTACAGAATAAAAG
>JAICPX010000460.1 GCA_025929635.1 Chitinophagaceae bacterium | reverse complement strand
TGTCCTATGTTCTATGTGGTTCCAAAACTTATAGAAGTGAACTACAAAATTCATTTGAACCACCCTTCCTTCGTCATGACAGGCTACGGCACATAGAAACATAGGCTCTCACATAGAAATCTATGTGTTTTCTTCTATGTGTCCTATGTTCTATGTGGTTCAAACCTTATAGAAGTGAACTATAAAATTCATTTGAGCCACCCTTCCTTCGTCAGGGCAGGCTACGGCACATAGAAACACAGGTGTTCACATAGATTTTTATTCGTCAGGTAATATAGAGAATAAGTTATTGACCAGGGTTTTCTGGCCATCTTTAAAAATATTTACGCAATGAAAATTTATAAGAATGCCTTTGGGCTTCTGTAACATTTGCATATAAGAGAGTAAAATGGCATCATGTATTGGCAAAACGCATTCCTGGGCTTTTAATTCGACACAAAGTATGTCTTCTACAAGTACATCTAGCCTCAATTCCGCATCAAGATGCAGACCTTTGTATTCAATGGGTACCCAAATCTGGCTGATGCTCGATATTCCCCGTAAACCTAATTCCCTCAAGAAACACTTTTCATAAACACTTTCCAATAAACCCGGACCAAGATGTTTGTGTACTTCTATCGCACATCCAATAACTCTGTAAGTAAGTTCATTTAAATATCTTTTAGTTATTCCCATAAGCCTAAATAGCTAAACCGGAACCGCATAGTCGTTCAAATATCTATAAGTCAGGAATAAATCCTCGGAATCGTGTGCCTTTTAAATAGCTTGTGAGGTAGTTTTTTTCGGAAGCATTACCACAGCGATGATACCAATCACGGCCAGTGTGATCAGGGCCGCAAATCCATTGGCATAATTCCCGCTATTATCACGGAGCCATGCTACCAGCATGGGAGAAAAGGCTTCAGCCAGGCCATCTGCCGTTAATACGAGTCCCATGACCCGTCCCATTATCCTGACTCCAAAAAGTTCTGCAGCCATTAACGGAATGATCATATAATCACCACCTAATCCAATCCCGAAAATGAAAGCAAATAAATAAATAACACCCGGTGTAGAAGCAAAGTATAGTAGCGGTATCGATCCGGCAACCAGTGTATAGATCAGGATCATCACATATTTTTTTGGAAACCTATCGGCCAGCCATCCCATGAGCACACGTCCGATAATGCTTGAAAGCAGCACCAATGAAATAATATTTGCCGAGTGATCCTGTGAATATTTTAGATCAAGGCTAAAAAAAAGTTTAAGATTCTGGCTGGTGCCGGCCACTGCACCGATAGAACACATACTGCCGATCAGCAACAGGTAGAACGGCCATCCCATTACTACTTTATTAAGAGGAATTGTTGGTTCTTCTTTACTAGTTGCTATTGATCGTACTTCAGGATTTTCTTTTACTATCCACGCCATTGGAAAAGAAATGATGACCATCAATATTCCTAAAAGCATCAATGCCTGGTGCCAGCCAAATTGTATGTTGAGCCATTTTGCTATTTGCGGAACGAGCATTCCACCAATACCAATGCCCAGGTACGCAAAGCCCATTGCTTTACCTCTTGTTTTGTTGAACCAACGTGCAGTCAGCACCTGATTCGGTAATGGTCCCGCGCACATATATGCCAGTGCACTGAATGTATAGAACAAATAAAATTGCCAGAGTGATGTGACCGTACTTAAACCGATCAAGGCAATACCACCCATTAATATCCCGGCGAGCATTAATCTTCGTGGACCAAAACGATCGATAAACCATCCTGCAAAAAAACCTAATAAGCCAACTGCAACTTTAGCAAAAGCATTTCCAGAAGTAACAGTAGCCCTTGACCATCCATATTCTTTTACCCAAAAATCATAAAAGAAAGGAAGGCCATAAACCATGATACCAACAATGGAGAAGAGGCTGAGAAACCCGGTGGCGGCCACTTTTAATTGCCCGGAGCTTAGTTTACTGGCTTGCATTGTATCGCTAATAATAGGTGAATATACAAATCAAATATTTTTAACTATGCCCATCAGCGATATAATAAAAAGTAAATGTTGTTAAAGAAAGATAATGGATTACTAACTAGGATGCTGACCGATGGTCTGCTAATAGTAAGTGTAAATAAGAAATCAATGCTGACCATTCTTATAATGTTTCAGCAACTCATCTCCTCCAAAATCATTTTTCAGATCCCTGATCACCGTGTGAATATGATTGGCGTTGTTTTGTATATTATCGTACTCAATGATAATTGTAGGGCCTTGAATGCGGTAATAATGCGGGTGGCCGATACCGGGCTGCTGATCTCCCGCCCAGGCAAACCGAAGATTATTAAGACCCGCTTCTTCGATCTCTTTCATCATTACCTTAGCAAATGATCGTGTATAACGATGAATGTAAATACTGAGCAGTTGCATGAATATTTGTTGTTGCGAACTATTCAATTCAGTATACAAAATTCCTTTCGGATCATTTATCATAGCATGACGGCTTGCTGCAGTAAGGATCTCACCTGGTGCCTCATTACTGATGATCGCTTTGTCCGTTTGTTCTTTATTTAAAGAATGTAACAGGACAAACCCTAATTCGGCTTCATCTTTCAAAATATACTTTCCTTTTTCAGGTCCCGATAATACAACTGCCGGATTGGAGCCTAAAAAACCCGGTGTTCCCGAAACAATACGATTATCTTCTGAAGAAAAGTTAAATGCTACATGATGACCCTCCAGTCTCCAGCCCCATATTGCATCTGTGGCCGGGTTTCCAAAAATTGAAAAAGCATAATTGCCCGGGTCACGTTGTGTGTCATTGGCGGGACGGTTCTCTACTTCCTTTAATACAGTCTCGAGTTGAATAATAGAATTGGTTTTGTTGAAACCTGTATCACTCAGCGCGGTCCGCAACAGTGCAAAAGCATCCTTAATTTGTTGACCGGTCATTTCATTCAGCGTCAACCCTTTTCTGCTTCTGGGGACATAATTCCAGTTGTAGCGTTCCTCTTCATCAAACTGAAACTGAATTCTAGTTTTTTGTTTTTCAGACAGCGTTTGCAAAAACACAGTAGCTGATTTAGCCATATCACTACGACCTGTATTTTGCCTGGGTTTCGTATCCGTTTGCGAGTGGCAACTTAACCAGCTTTGTGAAAGGAAAGCGAAAAGAATAACTACCTGTTTACAGAATAGACGATTCATAACAACATAAAGGTACCTGTTTCCCTTATACTTCAGCCCCGGCTTTGCCGGGAGGATCTCAATACTTTTGCGTGCAACAGCAGCAGCACCATCCTATTATTTGGAGACTTTACAACCATTTTTGGAAGAAAGTCATTATATCCTGTCTCATCTCTGCTGTTTCTAAATGGCCTACATTATATATTTTTAATTGCCACGCATCCGGAGCTCCATCTTTCTTATAAATTTCTTTCAGATCATGATCAATTTTTTCTAAGCCTTTCTGTGGCGTTAAAGGATCGAGTTTTCCGGCCAAACCAAAATGAGGGCGTGGAGAGATGAGCCCATTAATCTGCGCTGTAGTAAAATGATTCAACAGATCAGGAACATAATAATAAATTCCATGGAGATTAAGTCCTTTTTCTTCAATCAAAGATTGAAAGTCTGTGAGGCAACATAAATCAATACAAACTTTAATTCTTTCATCAAGAGCAGCTAACCACCAGGACATTGTACTGCCCATGGACATTCCAATGGTACCAATGCGTTTATTATCTACATCTTCTCTTTCAGTAAGGTAATCGAGTGCCCGCAAATTATCATACACCATCATTCCCCACATCACCTGTCCTTTCCAAAGCATGCCTTTAAACACTTCCATTTCTGATAGCCCATGTCTTTC
>JAICPX010000370.1 GCA_025929635.1 Chitinophagaceae bacterium | reverse complement strand
GCACAAGTATGAAGATGCAACGTATTACTTTGCTTCCCAGGACCATCTTGACCTTTTTAAAGCAGCTCCCGGTAAATATAAACCTCAATTTGGCGCATGGTGTGCTTATGCTGTATCTCTTGGACGCATTGCCCCGATCGATGTAAATACTTTTTCCATCGTTGATGGAAGATTGTTTATTCAACACAATCAACGTGCAGTAAACGGATGGAACAAAGATGTAGCCGGCAATATTGTGAAAGCTGATAAATACTGGCCAGGCGTTTCTGCAAAACATGGTAAGCAGATCACTACCGATGAAGAAAAATCCTTTTTAAATAATACGGATGCTGAGGGGGTAACGCTGCAAGGTTATGATGCCGTGAGTTATTTTACTGAAATGAAAGCGGTGAAAGGTGATCCAAAATACGTTGCAAGGTATAATGGCGCCACTTACTGGTTTTCTTCAGAACAAAATGCAAACATGTTCAAAGATCATCCTGAAATGTTTGCTCCTCAATACGGCGCCTTCTGCGGTTATGCGATGACACTAAATAAACTTCGCCCAATCAATCCTGAGATCTTTGATGTGGTTGATGGTAAACTGATCCTTCAGCATTCACAGGATGCATACACCCGGTTTCACAAAGATCTCCCGGGGAATGTTATGAAAGCAAATAATAACTGGCCCGAACAAATAAGGAAACATGCCGGCAAAAAAATCAGATATGATAAGCCTGCTAAAGCTGAAGATGTCGGGCAATAGAGTGAAACGTGAAATATGAAATGTGAGACCGGTTTGGTTTGACATCTGGCGTTTCACTTTTCACGATAGCTGAATAGCCTTGACCCAGTACAAGTGTGCTCCAAAGGAGCGCAACAGAAGTCAAATAGAAATTCAAAAGTTGATAAACAAAAAATAAAAATATGAACCAAAGTAAGATAGCAGCCATACTTACAGTATCTGCGCTGATGATTGGCGCCTTGTTGAATGCACAGGTGGCAACAACGAGCAACATAACATTGGAAGCTGCAAAAAAAGTTGTGGCTGAAGCAGTCAAATATGCAAAAGAACACAATGCGCCGGGTGGATCGATCGCAGTGGTTGATAACGGTGGTAATCTTGTATACCTGGAAAGATTAGACGGAACATTCGCGGCTTCCTCAGAAGTATCAATTAAAAAAGCCAATACTGCGGCATTGTTCAAAGCTGCTTCTTCAAAACTTGAAAATTCTATTAACGGCGGCAGGCAAGCGTTGATCACAGTCGGTCATACGTTCTTACAAGGAGGTATCCCAATTATTTACAATGGACAGGTGATCGGTGCCATCGGTGTAAGTGGAGCTTCCAGTGCGCAGCAGGATGAAGAGATCGCTATTGCGGGCAGTAAAGCAAAAATTGAATAAAGAATGAAAGACCGTTTTGGATTATTGCTAACGCTTGGTATCGCTATAGGTACCGCAGTAGGTGTAGCCATTAAAAACATCCCGGCAGCTGCATCAATGGGAATGATCATTGGCTTGATCTCCGGGCTTTTGACAAAAATTGTTTCGAAAAACTAAAACAACTATGATGAGCAGGATCTATGTTTTAATAAGAATATATGCACTGATGATTGCTGCAATTGCAATTGCTTTTGCGGCATCGGCACAGGAAACCCGGCAGCTTGCCGTAAACAAGCCACAGGCTATCGCTGATCTGAAAACAAATGAAGGCGCTGCATTGGTAAATGCTAAATGGTATATTCAACCGGCACATGTACAGGATAAGGATTTCAATTTGCCAGGTCCACAGAAAGGCGGTGGCGATGCATTGCCATTATACCCGACCGGAGCCAGTATAAAAACACATACGCTTTATCCACAGATTGGCACAGATAATTTTGAAAATGGATTTATGGAAATAAAACCGGCAGACCTGGAGAACAGGCAAGGCACAGGTTTATTTTCTTTTGTTTGGTACAAAATAGAATTGACGATTCCTGGTTTTATCGGGAGATTAAATACAGAGGGAACAACAGCCGTATTTGAAATTGTTGTTGATGATTACAGTGAGATCTGGATAAATGGGAAGCAAATGGCAGGCTTTGGTCAAAGTGGAAACGGTTTGATCAGTGGGTATAATACCAGAAACCGGGTGATACTTACCGATAATGCAAGAGCAGGGGACAAGTTTACAATTCATGTTTTAGGTATCAACGGACCCATTGGTAAATTGCCTGATAACTACATATGGGTAAGAAATGCCGTTGTTGATATTTATAAAGATGGACTCCCCACTAATAATTCCTGGAAAGATATTGGTAAGATCTACGCTATTGATGAGAAACTAAATTCGATCATCACTCCCGGAACTAAAATTGAAAAAGTTGCCGATGGTTTTTCATTCACAGAAGGTCCTGTTTGGCATCCGGATGGTTATTTGCTTTTTAGCGATCCCAATACAAATGCGATCTATCGCTACAACCCGAAAGACCATAACGTAACAGTTTACCTGAGTCATAGTGGTTATACTGGTGCCGATATTGGCGAATATGGTCAACCCGGTTCTAATGGGTTATCAATTGATAAAGAGGGGCGATTGATCGTTGCGCAGCACGGTAACAGGCGGATAATCCGACACGAAAAGAAAGGTCCTGTAACAATTCTTTCGGATAAATATAACGGCAACAGATTGAACAGCCCAAATGATGTTGTATTAAAAAGTGATGGAACAGTTTATTTCACCGATCCGCCTTACGGTCTGCCTGGTTTCTATAGTGATACCAGAAAAGAAACTCCGCACCAGGGTGTGTATATGATCAAAAATAGCAGGACAATCTTGTTGTCAACTGACCTTGGTGGACCTAATGGCATTGCTTTTTCTCCTGATGAAAAATATTTATACGTCACCAATTGGGATATTAGAGATATTCATCACACAAAAACACTATGGCGGTATGATGTGCAGCATGACGGCACGTTAAAGAACGGGAAAGTATTTTTTGACTGGAACCTCACCGAAGATGACGAAGCACTGGACGGTATGAAGGTGGATAAAGAAGGTAATCTGTATGTATCGGCACCGGGTGGCTTATGGATCTTAAGTGCAGAAGGGAAATTGCTGGGAAAGATCGTAACACCTGAACGCCCCGCAAACATGGCCTGGGGTGACGATGGAAAAACCTTATACATGACGGCTCATTCAAGTCTATATAAGATCAGGGTGAATACTGGTGGAAAATTTAGTTGGGAGTAAAATAAAATAATAACTAAAAATTAATAATGAAGAATGATGAAGTTTAACTGGCGCCGGATCTCATTTTCGATAATAGCAGGGGTTATTTTTTTGCCGGCAAATGCACAGCATGACAATAAGATTCACCTCACTACGGGTATTGGTATAAATAATATACAGGGGGAATTAAAGAATACATTCCGTTCTACTGTTGCTTTTAATTCTGGTTTTGAACGATCGTTTGGTAAACACCTGTATGGTCAGATCGAAGTAAGTTTTAACACGTTGAGATATGATCAGCAGGTAAAAGATGATAATTCACCTTATCTTTTTCAAAATACCACCAGTTCATTTTTTATGATAGGTACCAACTGGGGTTATGATCTTCACTTAGGTGAATCACCATTGTTTACATCCTTATATGGCGGGACAGGTTTTCTTAGCCTGGGTAAACCAAGAGTTACCATTGATGAGGTGAATAATATCGCCATTCAAAAAATAATCAGGAGAAATGGGATTTTTGGTAAGGCCGGTGGACGAATTGGTGTAAATACAGGATCCAGCACATTTCATACGTTGTATCTTGACGGTTCATGGATGACATCATCGGTACAATCCGAAGGCTCAACCTTTAGAAATGTGGCTGTATTTATTGGCATGCGCATGGCGATGGTTAGTGGAAATAAAGCTGCAAAAAAACAATCGAAGACATTCATGAAACTCAGATAAGATTCTGTTTCAATAACACGGAAATAAATCACGAAATGAAAATTGCAATTGTGACCGGGGCCTCCGGCAACATGGGGCTGGCTGTAGTGAAACAATTTATTGATGAAGGATACAATGTGATCGGTACTATTGTTCCAAATGACCCGGTGCCTTTGGACCCGATAGCTACCGGGTTTCCTCCTGATAAGTTTGAAAAAGTAATTGTTGACCTGATGGATGAGGACGACTCAGCAAAATTTGTAAAAGATATAGTTTCAAAATATGGATCTGTTGATGCAGCCATATTAACTGTTGGAGGTTTTGCAATGGGCACAGTGGCGGAAACAAAAACCAGTGACATTGCTAAACAATACAAGCTGAATTTTGAAACTGCCTATAACGTCGCAAGACCTGTATTTGTCCAGATGCAAAAACAAAACAGCGGCAGAATTTTCATTATTGGTTCTCGTCCTGGCCTTGAAGCGAAGTGCAGTTCAGGAATGGTAGCTTACGGTCTTGGTAAGTCACTCATATTTCGTTTGGCGGAATTGATGAATGAAGAAGCAAAAGGAACAAATGTTGTTGCTGCAGTAGTTGTGCCTGGCACAATTGATACTCCTCAAAATAGAAAGTCAATGCCTGATGCTGATCCGTCAAAATGGGTAAAGCCGGAAGCAATCGCAGAGTTAATTCATTTCTATTGCACGGATGCCGCAAGCGTTTTAAGAGAACCTATTATCAAGGTCTACAACAATTCTTGAAGCTATGGAGGTCTTGAATGATATTCCTTCTTTAACTATGGAGGTGATGAATGCTTTTGCCCTTCATGATAAGCAAGCCGCTTTCACAGTTGCTATCAGCGGCATTGACGCATCGGGGAAAGGCTATACTGCAAGTCTTCTTCAGCAAGATTTGCAAAGCAAGGGATATAATGTTGCCAACATCAATATTGATCCCTGGCAGAACCCGATACCTGTAAGACTCCAAAAGGAAAACGCTGCAGAAAACCTTTATGAGAATATTTT
>JAICPX010000391.1 GCA_025929635.1 Chitinophagaceae bacterium | reverse complement strand
GAATCGTCGCCATACCGAGTTCATGCGCCATTTCAAATGCTTTGCTTACTTCCTGGATCTGTCTTGTTGATTCATCACTGCCAAAATAAATAGTTGCCCCAACGGCGGCAGCACCTAAATTCCATGCAGACTTTATCGAGGCAAACATCACCTGGTCAAATTTATTTGGATAAGTAAGAAACTCGTTGTGATTTATTTTGACAATAAATGGAATTTTATGGGCATACTTTCTTGCCAGGAATCCAAGTCCGCCAAACGTGGTAGCCACTGCATTGCAACCACCTTCAATGGCTAGCTTAATGATGTTTTCAGGATCGAAATAGATCGGGTTTTTTGCAAAGGATGCACCTCCACTGTGTTCAATCCCCTGGTCAACAGGGAGGATCGACAAGTACCCAGTATTTGCTAATCTTCCTGTATCGTACATCACCTGGAGATTGCGAAGTACCTGCGGATTGCGGTCACTTTTTATCCAAATACGATCCACAAAGTCAGGTCCGGGTAAATGTATTTTTTCCTTAGCAATGGTTTTACATTCATGATTCAATAAAAATTCGGCTTTATCGCCAAGAAGTTCGCTGATCCTGTTCGCTGCTGCTGTAAGCATATTCGTTGGTTTAATAATTAATAAACTGAATTGTTACCTGCTAACGCCTGTTCGGCAAAGATAATGGTATCTGAAAACTGGATGGGTAAAAGTTGAACAATGCTTTTCCTGTAATAGCATAATTTTTGTGGCTTCATCTATAACCATTTTACAATGTCCAACTATAGAAAGACTGAACAGGATGTTCTAATTGAACTATTGTCAAAATCTACTGCTGATTACACAAAGCTCCTTACCGGCAATGGAGACCGGCAGCAAATTGATAACTTACACAAGGATATAACTGCAATGCAGAAAGAAATTAATTTCCGGGAAAAACTTAAGAAGTATCCGGAAGTATCTCCTGATTATATCACTTTCAGGGATAATGATATCGTCTAACTGTCCCGGGTTTATCCAAACAGATCACTGCTTAAATAACGATCACCCCGGTCACAGGTAATGAAAACTATTACTCCCGAGTCAATTTCGGAGGCCAATCGAATCGCAACTGCGGCAGCACCTCCACTGCTCATGCCTGCAAATATTGCTTCCACTCTTGCTAATTTCCTTGCCATCGCTGTCGCTTCCGTTTGCGAAACGTCCATGACACGATCTACTCGTTCAGGTTCAAAGATCTTTGGCAAATATTCTTTGGGCCATCTTCTTATACCGGGTATGGAGGACTCTTCGGTTGGTTGACACCCAATGATCTGGATAGAAGGATTCTTTTCTTTAAAAAATCTTGAACAACCCATGATCGTTCCCGTTGTTCCCATTGAGCTTACAAAATGCGTGATGCGTTGATCGGTATCTCTCCAGATTTCCGGGCCGGTAGTTTTATAATGCGCTTTGTAATTGTCCGGATTTGAGAATTGGTTCAAAATAAAGTATTCACCTTTTGCTGCTTTTTCTTCTGCATAATCGCGGCATTTTTCAATGTTTTCAAGTAAGGTTACTTTAGCACCAAAGGCCTCCATCGTCAATGTTCTTTCCTTAGTGGATGTTGAGGGCATGATCAGCTCAATTTCAAGATCGAATAGTCTTGCGATCATAGCGAGTGCGATGCCTGTATTCCCACTTGTTGCTTCGATAAGTTTTGTTCCGGGTCCTATATCTCCTCTTTCCAATGCAGAACGTATCATGTTCAATGCCGGCCGATCTTTTACGCTTCCGCCGGGATTGTCGCCTTCCAGTTTTGCATACATCTTTACTTTGGGGTTGGGATTGAGTTTTTTTATTTCAACCATTGGCGTATTGCCAACCAGGTCCAAAACACTTGCCATCGCTTACGATTTAATTTGTTCTACAACTTCAATATCCGGTCTGTGATAGACAGTGGAGCAGGAGGGAACACTCTTTGTAAGCCAAACATTGCCACCAACAATACTATTATGACCGATGATAGTTTCACCGCCAAGAATTGTTGCGCCGGAGTAAATGATCACGTGATCTTCCACTGTCGGATGTCGTTTTACAGATGCGAGTGCCTTGTCTACACTTAATGCGCCAAGCGTTACACCCTGGTAGAGTTTTACGTGATCACCAATTATCGTCGTTTCCCCAATTACTATCCCGGTTCCGTGATCTATAAAGAAATATTCACCGATCTCCGCTGCGGGATGAATATCTATTCCGGTTTTTGAATGGGCATATTCGGTAATGATCCTCGGAAGCAAGGGTATATTCAGGTCATGCAGGGCGTGGGCAATGCGGTAAAATGATATGGCATAAAACCCCGGGTAAGCCCTTATGATTTCAAATCTTGTTCTTGCAGCCGGGTCACCGGCGAGTAATGCTTCAATGTCAGTATTAAGTACCCGGTATAACTCAGGAATATTTGTGAAGAAACTATTTGCCTTTTCTGTATTACCATTTGCTTTACATCCGCTTGTTGCATTCAACAGGTCTGCCAGGGCTGATCGCAGATCGGAAAACTTTAGTTCTACCTCTTCAGCAGAGGAAAGATTGATATCAGCCTTCTCGGGAAATAAAAGACAAATAAGATCATTTACCCATGTTGCGATCACTTCATTTGGAGGTACAGTCTCAGTTTCTTTTTGTTGCTGATAAATGAATTTGTAGAACTCTTTTTTCATACAGTTGATTTATGACTACAGGGCGATATAAAATTATTGTATTTATCACACCGATCTGGTAGGCTATTGTATTAATTGTTTCCTAAATCAGAAAAAATCGGCCCCTGTCCCCCGAGGGGGAACTTAGATCGAATTTCCTTTTTTTATGTTCTTATTTAATGAACCCGAAATCCAGAAATTTGTTTCAGAGACGAAACCTTGTGTGCGAATTCATTTATGCATTTCGATCGATACAATTGAGATCGTCAAACGCTACTTCAAGACGTTTTACAAAATTCTCTTCCCCTTTACGCAGCCAGATACGGGGATCATAATGTTTCTTATTGGGTTTATCTTCACCTTCAGGATTACCCAATTGTCCCTGCAGGAAGGCTTCATATTTTTTATAATTGGTTAGCACGCCTTCCCAAAAGGCCCATTGCAGATCAGTATCGATATTCATCTTAATCGCCCCATAGTTTATTGCTTCCCGGATCTGGTGTTGTGGAGATCCGCTGCCACCATGAAAGACAAAATACACAGGCTGCGGGCCGGTCTTTAATTCTTTTTCAATATAAACCTGGCTATTCTTTAGTATGATGGGTCTTAGCTCAACATTTCCCGGTTTATAAACACCATGTACATTACCAAAAGCGGCGGCGACAGTAAACAGTTTTCCCACCTTACTTAATTCTTTATATGCGTACGCAACATCTTCAGGCTGTGTGTAGAGTTTGGAGTTTTCGACATCGCTGTTATCAACACCATCTTCTTCACCTCCGGTAACACCCAATTCAATTTCAATCCCCATTCCAAGGGGTTTCATTCTTTTGAAATACTCAACCGAAGTATGAATATTTTCTTCAATTGGTTCTTCGCTGAGATCAAGCATGTGGGAGCTAAAGAGCGGTTGTTTCTTTTCTTTGAAAAACTGTTCACCTGCATCGATCAACCCGCTAACCCACGGCAGCCATTTTTTTGATGCATGATCGGTATGCAACACAACAGGTACGCCATAATGTTTTGCAACATTATGAATGTGGAGCGCACCCGATATCCCCCCGGCAATATTTCCCTGCATTTTATCATTTGGCATTCCTTTGCCGGCAATAAACTGAGCGCCGCCATTTGAAAATTGAATGATAACCGGGGACTTTACTTTTGCTGCAGTTTCAAGTGTTGCATTGATCGTATTCGTTCCAATTGTGTTTACGGCAGGAAGCGCAAACTGATTTTTCTTAGCGTCATTATATAGCTCTTCTAATTCGTCGCCGAATAAAACTCCGGCCCTGTACTTACTCATTTGATTTTTGTTTCGTGATACTATTGCAGGCAAGCAACGATAAGGTGCTGCAAGATAATTGTTTTATAAACCCATAACTACAAACAGGCGTTAGAGTTTACAATCTTCAGGCTTAAAATATGATCAAAAGGAGCAATGACGGATCATGGATAACAAACCTTAGTAGAAAAAGTATAGCCGGAAATAAAATCTTATTACCTTATTGGCTTTGGCTAATTTTTTTAATAAGATTATAGGGAAATTATTGGTGAGATCATTTTCCTAACGCTTGTATCACATCGTACTTGGTCACAATGTGATAATTGCCGGCTTCATCTTTGCTTAATACGGCGCCATTTTCCTTATTAATTAATGTGCTGAGTTTTTCTACCGGCGTAGTAAACTCAACAAGTGGATATGGTCGTTCCATCACTTTTTCCACCGTTGAATTCTTGATATCCGGGTTGGAAAATATCTTTTGAAACAATCCATTTTCACTGATCGCGCCAACGGGACCATTACCATTCATGACCGGAATATTTTCAATATCATATTTTTTCATCATGTCGACGGCTTCGGCAACTGTTTGTGATGGTTGAATAGTAACGAGTTTATGTTTCGCATGCCGGCTGTTGACAATGTCTTTAAAAGTTTTTACGT
>JAICPX010000204.1 GCA_025929635.1 Chitinophagaceae bacterium | reverse complement strand
TAAGACTGAAGTTTTCCTTTTTTAATTCTAAAGTACCGGTCTCGATCTTGGAAATGTCAAGCAATTCTGAGATGAGCCGGGTCAGTCGTTTGATCTGTTTATCGACACTGATGAGCGAGGAACGAACCAGTAATGGAGGCAATGGCTTTTGATTCTCCTTGTCCTTCTCAAGGGCATTTAATAACAATTGAACGTAACCCTTTATTGAGGTGATCGGTGTCTTAAGTTCATGGCTGGCCATTGCAATAAAATTATTCTTTTGCTCATCCGATTCATACAACTTCCTGAGTTCTTCCATTTGCCTGATGCTATCGGTAATGTCATGACTTATTATCATCACAGCATACACTTCACCGTCTTCACTAAATAACGGAATATAATTATGCTCGTAAAACTGGTCATTATCGATCGTGGATCGAACCCTGTCCCGGATAATTATATTTCCCCTAAATGCATCAAGCAGATCGAGATAGGGCTGAGTGCCGATCAGGGAAGGATTGATATCGGTGATCTTCTCCCCGATTATTGGCCCGTTAAAAACTTTTGAAAGAACCGATTCTGCCTTCTTATTGAGGGTTATAAACCGCAGGTCCTTGTCCACAACCATTATCAGGTCAAGTGAGGAACTTATCAGTTTTTCAACAAAGCGATTTCGCTCTTCAAATTTTCTCCCTGTCTCTATTAATTGCTTTTCCAGTAATTTTTGCTTTGTAACATCCTGGCCGGTACCCACCATTCTTTTTACTGTTCCATTTTTATCGACTATTACTTCACCTCTTGCATGCATCACCTTTTCAACGCCTTCAGGAGTCATGATCCGGTGAAAAAAATCATTAAAGGTTTGGGTTTGCAACGCATATTCAATATTGGTCTGCATATTCGATCTGTCATCCGGATGAACAAGAGCAATGAATCTTTCATAATCGATGCCTTCTTTTGGATCTACCCCATAAATATTATACATGTTGTCACTCCAGGTAAGATTACCTGTCAACACATCCCAATCCCAATGCCCGATCTGTGCGATCTGCTGTGCTTCTTTTAGCTTTTCTGCGGATGTGATCAACTCGGTATTATCATGTGCCATGACCAGCACAGCATAGACTTTATCGTTCTCATCTTTTAAAGGCATTAAGAAATTCTCATAATATCTATTGGTGATTTCTGAATAGTAAACTTTATTGTGTATTGTTTTACCGTTGATAGCACTTACCAGGTCTTTATGACCCTTGGTACCCGCCATCTGTGGAAGAACTTCCAGCAACTTTTTCCCGATCACATCTTTTTCTTTACGACCAATGAGTTTAAGCGAAGATTGGTTTAGGGTAATTATCCTTAAATCAGTATCATAGACCCCGAGCGCATCTACAGACGAATCGAATATTTTTTTGACAAGATCGTTTTGCTTTCTTAAAAGTATGTTTTGGCCCGCAAGCTCTCTTGTTCTATCTTTTACTTTTTCTTCCAGCGCCTTTTCGATTTCTTTCCTCTCATTGATATCAAGACTTGTTCCTATAAAACCAATAAACTGGTCACCGTGATAGCGTGGAGCTCCTTTATCCAGGAACCAGTGATACTCACCAGTCGGTCCATTTCTTAATCGCATTTCCAGGGTATACGATATATGAGAACTTGCTGCCTCAATCATCGTAGTTAGTACTTTTTCCAGATCATCGGGGTGAATATATTTTTTCCACGAAAGCTCGGACATGTTTATCGGTTCTTCCAACCTGAAATAGTCAAGTCCTGCCTTATTAAGATATGTTGTCTGTAATTTTGCATCGGTCTCCCAAACAAATAGCGGGGCTTCGTCGGCCATGGTACGAAAACGTTCTTCGCTTTCCTTTAAAGCTAACTGTTGGGTTTTTTCCACGGTAACGTCCATCATGGTTCCGACCAGCTTTTGCGCCAGGTGATCCTCGTTGAAAAAAACCGTTCCCTTTGCTTTTACCCATCTTCGCTGCTGGTCATCGTAACGAATGAAACGGATTATCATTTCAAAACTGCCATCACCTTTGTGACTGAGAGCATTCCTGATACTTTCGATAAAATAATCCTGGTCAGCCGGATAGATATATTCCATCATCAATTTGAAATCGGGATCCAGATCTTCCGGGATGCCACAGATCTTTCTGCTCTCAGCCGAACAAATTAACTTTTGAGTAAATGGGTTATATTCCCATGCACCGATATGGCCCGATTCAAAGGCCATGCGAAGCCTTTCTTCATTTTCTTTTATAGCCTGTTCAGCCTTTTTACTTTCAGTGATGTTCTCAGTAAAAATTACAATGCCGCCAATTTCGTTTTGTGCGTTGTACCAGGGATGCACATCCCATTTCAGCCATATCGGGGTGCCATCATCCTTTATATAAAAATCTTCATCTGATTTTTCTACGGCTCCCTGCATACAGCGGCTATGTACGTCTTTCCACCGTTGGAGAATATTGGGGAATAATTCATAATGGCTTTGGCCAATTATATTACCGGTGAGATCATACTCTTTCATCCACTGCTTACTCACCGAAATATACCTCATCTCCCTGTCAAACATTGCCATGGCCGCGGGGGCATATTCTATGAAAAGCCTGTTCTTCTCTTCATTTTCCTTCAGCGCTTCTTCTGCCTGCTTGCTTTTAGAAATATCAAGGCAACTGAACAACACCCGGTCGAATTTTTCAGTCGAAGGCGGAAGTTTCATCGTGAAAAGTATCCAAACCGGATTTCCTTTCACCGTGTTTAGCATCGCCTCAGCTTCAAAAAATGTTCTTTCTTCGGCAAGCGCTATGAGTTCATCAACAAAAACAGGAAGCGATTCGGCTGTAAATATCCGGGGTAATGAGCCGAGCAACTCGGTTTTATCTTTGGCCTCAAACATCTCGATGGTTGTTTGGTTGACGTCAGTGACCTTTACAAGCTTCATTACTTCTTCAACAAACGCCGGATGCTCTTTAAAATATTTTCTAAAATCATTAATGCCCTCCTGTTTTAAAGCGTCGATCGCCGCTTTCACTTCCGTAAAATCTTCCTCCCACAATGAAACTTCAGCGGTTTCAAATATGCTGCGATATTTTTTTTCATTTTCTTCAATTTTCTTACGCACAACCACCTGTTCCGTAATATCAACATTGATACCAGTTATGTATTGTGGATGGCCGCTGTCATCCATGTACGTTTTGGACCTTGATTGTATCCATCTTATTTCCCCATCTTTTCGCCTGATGCGAAACTCGTATTGATTATACGGTCGCTCATACTCAAGCCCGGATGCTTTCCTGATCTTTTCCTGGTCTTCTTCAACCACATGCTTAAAGAAATCATCTGCATCACCGGTAAAGTCAGCTTTATCAACACCGAAGATCTCAAACTGCTCCTTACTCCATGTCATTTGTTCTTTCTTCACATCCCAATGCCAGACACCGATCTTACCCGCTTCAATACTTAGCTCAAGTTGCTCTTTTGTTTTGCGCAACAGTGCTTCGCTTTCTTCAATTTTTTTCCTCGCAAATACTTGTTGTGAGACATCATCTCCAACAACCATTACACCTGTAGTGTTTCCGTGCTCATCTTTCAACGGCTGAAAAATATACTTGACAAATGTGTCTATCCTGTTTCCATTGTTAATAAAAGTAACCGGGGCCTCTTCTGCAATAAACTTTTCTCCCGAGTTATATGTTTTCCTGATCAATTCAATGTAGCCCTGATCTTTTAATTCTGGTAATGCGTCGGCAAGCTTATGTCCAACAACTGATTCTTTAGGTTTGCCGATGATCTCCAATGCTCTTTTATTAGCAAGCTCAATTACCGCATCCGGTCCCTTGAGGATTACAATAGCGGTGGGGACCTGTTCAAATAAACTGTAAAGCTGAGCTTCAGCAGGGTAGTTTTTTCTCGCGGTAGCGGTGTTTTGATTGAATAGGTCAGTTAAACTCATAGATGCTGGAAAACCTAGTTAAGATACGCAATACCAGCGATAATCGCCGTTTCCTTATTAAAGTTTATTCACTGTTTTTTTACGACTAATTTTTACCCATAAACCTTCATTAAATTGTGTCAAAAATAGAGCGAATGTCAACAACCATAAAATGTCCTAATTGCAATCATGAATTTGAGCTCAATGAAAGTCTCAGGGAAGATGTAAAAAAAGAATTGCGGGATGAGATGAAAGAATGGCAACGTAAAAAAGAAGAAGCCTTTACTACTCAACTCGCGGATGAAAGAAAAAAAATCCAACAGGAAACTGAACAATCCATACGCAAAAAGATCTCATCCGATTTTGAGGTGCAGCTGAGGTCATTGGAACAAAGCAACAAGGATAACGAGGAAAAACTAAAAGAGGCCCGACAGCAGCAGGTCGAGTTTTTAAGAAAGGAGCAGGAATTAAAACACAAAGAGGCCGAGCTGGAATTATCGGTTCAAAAGAAACTGCAGGAAGAAAGAGAAAAGCTTTCCACCGAAATAAGAAAGCTCGAAGAGCAAAGGATCGTGGCTAAAGAAACGGAATTCCAGCTACGCCTGAAAGAAATGGAAAAGCAGCTTGATGATCAGAAAAAACTTGCAGAAGAAATGAGACGAAAAGCTGAACAAGGAAGCATGCAATTGCAGGGAGAGGTACAGGAAATTGCTTTGGAAGAAATGCTTCGTTCAGCTTTTCCATTTGACATGATATCAGAAGTTGGAAAAGGTGTCCGTGGGGCAGACTGTATACAAACTGTGAGAAATAATTACGGCCAGGAATGTGGCCAGATAATCTACGAAAGCAAGAGAACCACAAGTTTTAGTAGTGAGTGGATAGAAAAACTAAAAAATGATATGCGAAATCTCGGAGCAGAGATCGCCGTGATCGTTACGAAAGCAATGCCAAAGGATATGGATTGTATGGGAATTAAGGATGGTGTTTATATCTGCAATTTTAATGAAGTAAGATCATTGGCGGCTGTATTGAGAGATGGAGTGATAAGGGTTTATGGCGCCGCAAAAAGTAATGAGAACAAGGGCGACAAGATGCAGTTGCTATATGAATATCTCACCAGTTCAGAATTTGCAGAACAATGGAAAGCGATACGAGAGGGATTTATGTCAATGAAACTCTCTATTCAAAAAGAAAGAGATACGATGGAACGTTTATGGAAAGCAAGAGAAAAACAATTGGAAAAAGTTCTACTCAATGCTGCCCACGTTCGTGGATCTATTGAAGGTATTGCCGGGATGAATTCTGTAGATTTGAATTTATTAGAGGATGGGGCAGAAGAAGAATAGTTTTATATGCCGCGAACACACCGATCGACATGGATATTTTATTCCGGATTCCGTGACTCCGTGGCAATTAGCTCACCACCCACGCCAGCGCCAAATGTTCAAACTGCCGATAATGAATTGTCAGCTCTGTATTAATATTCGCAAAAAGGCAGTCAATAGTCTCATTTGCCTGGTTCTGTTTCCTCAACTGAATATGTTTTCTGAAATCCACTCCCCCATTCCCATACCATTTAAATATAGATTCTTTTGCTGACCATAACAACGTTGCAAACGGGATGCGATTTGCATTTGGCTCAATAAGACGAAATAGTTCATGCTCATGAGCACTGAGAAATTTGTACATGATCTTTGAGATCTTTTCCGTCGGGATCTCGATATCAATTCCTACTCTTTTGTCTTTGCTAACGATGGCTGCCGCATAATCACCACAGTGAGAAATGGAAAAATGGTATTCGTCGCCGGGTAAATAGGGCTTTCTTGTATCTGCGATCTGGACCAGCTCATAAGGAAATGCCGGGAAGAGATATTGCAATAAAAATCTTCCGGCAAGATGCTGCAATCGCTTGTGCGGATGTGTAACACTCCTGTGCTGCGGCACATTGGATTTAAAGAAGTCTTCTGTCTCCTCGATCTTCCAAATGCCGAGGCGGGTAGTATCGTTGACCTGGTGTTGAAAAAATATCGGCATATAAAATTTGAAATACGAAGCCTGAAGTCCGAAATTTGACCACTACAAATTTGAGGTTAATAATCAATAATTAATAATCAATAATGATTTTATCTGATCTGCGAATTCTTGAGGAAATAGAAAAAGGAACAATTAAAATTACGCCGTACAACAGGGAGTGTTTAGGAAGTAACAGTTATGATGTTCATTTGGGAAAATGGCTGGCGACGTATAATGAACATATCCTTGATGCCAAAAAACACAATAAGATCGATTATTTTGAAATACCCGGGGAAGGTTTTGTGTTATATCCGCATATTTTTTATTTGGGCGTTACCCAAGAATACACCGAGACACATGCTCATGTACCGTTCCTGGAAGGTAAATCCTCAACGGGTCGGTTAGGGATCGATATTCATGCAACTGCGGGCAAGGGCGATGTTGGCTTTTGCGGACATTGGACCCTGGAGATATCGGTAAAACAACCCGTAAAAGTGTACAAGGGAATGCCGGTGGGTCAGCTTATTTATTTTCCGGTTGAAGGTGAGATCGAAGTGCCCTACAATCTGAAGAAGAATGCCAAGTATAGTGGCCAACCAGACAAGCCAATTGAGAGTATGATGTGGAAGAATAGATTCTAGTTGATAGTCGATTGTCGTCAGTGTGAGTCGACTAAAAACTATCGACTAACGACTATCGACTATCGATTCAGATGGCTTCCTTTCCAAACTTCTTATAGTAAGCAATCAAATAAGCGATCACCATATTGTATGTCTTTTTACCTTCAGGCTGGTCATTTGCCTGCAAATAGCCATCATAGATCCAACTGATAACAGGTTCCACCTGGTTCCTGTATTTTCTGAGAAAATTCCTGTATTCATCTATGTCTTTTTTTGCCTGGGGATGTAAATTATCCCTGTGCGCCTTTGCCAAAACGGAATCTCTTTTATCCAACTCCGTGATTGCATACAGGTACATATCAAAATACATTGAATAGCGATAAGTATTGTTTGGATAGGACTTACAAGCCAGGAAGGCCACAAAGTTGGCCTCGTTTTCCTTGGCGTACCCAAGTTGATGAGCGACCTCGTGGGTGCTTACGAATGGCTCAAGAAATTTTGGTATGGTTGTATTCACCTGGCCTTCGCCGGAAAATGGGTTATAATAACCCTGGAAGCCAAAATAATTTCCCAGATAGCTATAGATAGAAGGCTTTAACGACTGTGGATCATAGGTGAGAAAGGGGTAAGTGTCATCCGCATAGAGGTAAGCTTCGGTTGCCTTTTCGAATAGCGTACGTTTTTTATTAAAGCTGTCCCGCTGCTTTAAATCAATGGTGGATGCATAAAAATTCAACTTCTCCCGGAGCAGATCGGTCAGTGTATCAATCTCGGGAATAGAATAGGTCTTTACATCAAGTGTAAGTTGATATGAAATCCCTTTTCTACTGTAATTCAATCCCCAAAGCGCATAAAAAAATACATACACAAAAAGAAAAAAGAAGATGACCTGCTTTAGTCCATTCAATAAATACTGACGATTGATCTTCTTCTTAAGAAGGTACCTGACAAACTGAACTGTTTTAAAAATAATGATAACGATAAGAAATGCGTAAAACAAATCCCCTATACTAAAAGGTATCCATCCGAAAATGCTTCGCTGAATTTTAGAAATAACCGGGTAAAGACCGTTAGAATAGTTTTCTTCTACCCAGACAGGTTGTGTTGAGGCAAACTTTATAAGGATGGCCGCCATTACCAGTAGCACCCAGCTCCAGGCCCTCATTGTTCCCCCAAAAAGTCTTGTCAGAAATTTTTGCAAGCAGTTAGTTTTAATGATCTTATATACCACGTTATTGACCCATGAACGGGTTAAAAATAATTCAAAAACGGATCAAAACTTTATGAATTATCCTTTACCTTTGCGCCCCATCCTGACGAAAGGTTAACGGGATAAAAATCTTTTGAGCCATGGGCAATCGCCG
>JAICPX010000179.1 GCA_025929635.1 Chitinophagaceae bacterium | reverse complement strand
GGTTGAAAGACAGGATTATGGTTATTGAAAAGATCGATAAAGTAAAAAGGTTGAAACCTGTAGCTGATAAGCTGGGAACCAGCCTTGCGACTTTATCAATTGCATGGTGTATAAAAAATCCGAATGTAACGACAGCGATTCTTGGTGCTACAAAAAAGGAACAGTTGGATGAAAATTTTAAAGCTCTCGAACTTTATCCAAAACTAGATGAAAGTGTATTGAAGGAAATAGATGAGATCATGGGGACAAAGCCGGTGCTACCGGAGTATTAAGAATCTTGTCGGGCTAGGGAGATTGCTTCGTCGTCTCGCTTCAGGCGAGACTCTCTGCAAAAAAGAATCCCCCGGTTCTTAGGCGGAGGATAATTTTTTTCAAGCTCAATTAACCTTAAAGCGTTTCAACGGATACGGGATCTTCGATTTTGGTTTTTCATCAGGCCCTGGATTAAAACGGGTCCCGAATTTTCATAAGAAGAAAGTTGATTGATACGGATTTTACTTTGGTTTATCAGGATTTGGATTAAGAACTTCTGGACGGTTTTGGACATTGGATATTGGAAGCAGTATTACCTATCAATCAACTTCTGGTACAAACATAATATCCGTTAAAGGACTGCAAAAGAGCAAAACTGCCCCTTTTTTCTACTTCACTTTTTACTGTGTCACTCGTAGATTTCCTAAGGGGTTGAACTCAAATTGCAAGCCCTTTGCCTATCTTCAATGCCTAAATCATTGAAATGTCATTACATAACAAGACGGCATTCATCACCGGGGCGAGCCGCGGCATAGGGAAATCTATTGCTTTACGAATTGCTAAAGATGGAGGAAATGTGATTGTCGCAGCAAAATCAGTAGAGGAAAATCCAAAATTGGGCGGAACAATTTATTCAGCCGCAAAAGAGATTGAAGAGGCAGGTGGTAAAGCATTAGCTGTACAATGTGATATTCGTTTTGAAGAACAAATACAGGCTGCAGTTGATAACGCAGTAGCAACATTCGGTGGCATCGATATTGTAATTAATAATGCATCTGCAATTTCATTAACACCGACTGAACAAACAGAACCAAAGCGTTTTGACCTGATGCATGACATCAATGTGCGGGGAACTTTTTTGTAACAAAAGCATGCATCCCTCATTTAAAGAAATCGATCAATGGGCATATCCTTACCTTATCACCGCCAATCAATCTAAATCCCAAATGGTTTGGTGGTCATGTGGCATATACGCTGACAAAATACAGCATGAGCATGATGGCAATTGGCTGGGCCGCTGAATTGAAACAATATCGCATTGCTGCCAATGCACTTTGGCCACGAACAACCATTGATACTGCTGCTGTAAGGAATTTATTAGGAGGTGAAGCCCTTGCAAAGATGAGCCGCACGCCGGATATATTGGCTGACGCTGCTTATTATATCATTAATAAGCCATCAGCAGATTGCACCGGTAATTGTTTTATTGATGAAGATGTATTGATGAAAGAAGGGATCACAGATCTTTCACATTATAACGTTGTACCGGGCGCAAATCTTTACAGGGATCTGTTTGTAGATTGATTAACCTGTGATTTGATATTGGGTTTTTGATATTCGGATATTGGCAGTCGCCTGTTGCCGGTTGCCCATTGTCCGTTGTCTCTTGCTTATTCCTGGCTTTTCTCCGGTCGCATCATCGGGAATAAGAGCACATCCTGTATTGAAGGCTGATTCATCAATAACATGCAGATGCGATCAATCCCAAAACCAATACCCGCTGTTGGCGGCATTCCATATTCCAATGCCCTTAAAAAGTCATGATCGATAAACATTGCTTCGTGATCACCGCGTTCCATCAATTTTGCCTGCTCCTCAAAACGATCACGCTGATCGATAGGATCATTTAATTCACTATAAGCATTCGCGATCTCTTTTCCATTTACCATTAATTCAAATCTTTCTACAAAACCTTCTTTGCTTCTGTGCTTTTTCGTGAGTGGGCTCATCTCCTTTGGATAATCAATGATGAATGTTGGTTGCACAAAATGCTTTTCACATTTTTCACTAAATATCTCATCGATCAGTTTTCCCTTCCCCATTGTTTTATCAACCTGGACATGCAATTGTTTACATACACTGCGCAGGTGTTCTTCGCTCATGTTTGTAATATCAAAGCCGGTATGTTCTTTAATTGCATCCGTCATTGTTACGCGACGATAGGGCGCTTTGAAATCTATTTCTTTACCATCGACAACAACCGTTGTGGCGCCATTGACTGCAATGGCCGCTTTTTCCATAAGCTGTTCAGTTGTTTCCATCATCCACACATAATCTTTATAGGCAACATAAAATTCCAATACCGTGAATTCAGGATTGTGTGTCCTGTCCATTCCTTCATTTCTAAAATTGCGGCTGAACTCGTATACCCAATCAAATCCGCCAACGATCAATCTTTTTAAATAAAGTTCATTAGCAATACGTAGATACATGGGTATGTCCAATGCATTGTGATGAGTTGCAAATGGTCTTGCCGCTGCTCCGCCAGGAATACTTTGCAGAACGGGAGTATCTACTTCCAATGCACCACGCTCATTTAAGAATTCACGGATCGCATTAAACAGTTTTGTCCTTTTAGTAAATACTTCCTTTACATCAGGATTGATAATAAGATCAGCATAACGCTGACGGTATTTGAATTCAGGATCGGTTACGGCATCAAAGGTTTGGCCTTCTGCCTCTTTAACTATCGGTAACGGCTTTAACGCTTTTGCTAACATTACCAATTCCTGTACATGAACCGAGATTTCACCGGTCTTTGTTCTGAACACATAACCTTTTACTCCAATGATGTCACCAATGTCCGTGCATTTTTTCCAGATGATATCGTAAAGTGTTTTGTCCTCACCGGGACAAATATCATCCCGTTTGATATATAATTGAATCCGGCCCGATGAATCCTGTATTACCGCAAAATTGGCTTTACCCATATCACGAATGCTCATAATACGACCCGCAATACAAACACCCTTGAAGCTTTCTTTATTCTCATCAGTAAAATGCTGTTTGATAGTTGCTGCGTCGTTGTTTACCGGGAATAGTTCGGCGGGATAGGGGTCAATACCCATACCTAAAAGATCGCCTAACTTCTCCCTGCGTATCTGTTCCTGCTCTGATAAATGAATGGTCTGCATCCGTAATCTTTATGGAAATGATAATTGAATAAGGGGGCAAAATTACGGGATGCAGACTGCGAAAACAAAAGACAAATGGGCAGGACGTGTCCCTTTTTAGAGATAGGAAAGAACACGGATGACACAGATTCAACGGATTTATTCTTAATATCTATTTTAGTCATTCATCTTCTCATGGGCTAATGTACCATGAAGGGAGTCAAACAGATTAAATATAAAATTGTCCGTGAAAATCCGTTAAACCCGTGTTATCCGTGTTCCAATTGTCATTGAAATAGGGTGCTACCAATGTGAGCACTGTATCTGACTAATTGCTATTGGTTCATTCTCCTGTTAAGTTCCTCCTCTTTTTCCTTTCTTGATTTTCTCACAATACTGCTTATGACGAAAAACGTAAGCAATCCTACCCCCACTAATCCCAGAACAGCAACGACCACGGCAGCTCCTTCCGATCCTGAGCAGGACAGTGAACATGCTATTGCAGCGACGGCGTAAGCCAGCGCAAGCGCCAAGAGAACACAAAGGATGATCAGCACAAGTTTGTCCCCACGGGAAGTTGTGTTGTCCTTTTTAATTGCCTTAAGTTGTTGCTTCAATAATTTTTTTCTTTCCTTGAGTTTTAAAGGTTTCCCACTTTCATCTTTTAGTGACTTTCTGAATTCCTCCAATGATTTATAATTCTTCGTGCTATCCCCGGGAAGCGAAAATGAATTAACGGCTGATGCAGAAAAAACAGAAGTATTCAATGGTGTAACCTGGCGATTTCCAAAATATGCAAACATCATAAATGTTGTCCCGATAAGTACTGCATCACATGTTTTTCGTAAGACATATACATGATTTTTTTCGATCTTATCTGTTACCTGTTTTTTACGGGGGTATTTCAGCCATGCTATTCCAAATATCAAAACTGATAACACAATGAACCAGTTTGAAAAAGTTAGATCAAGGTCACTGAACAATAATCCGGTGATAATTCCCAGCACGTTCATAACAATAAAAGAAAATACGATGATGAAACGGGAAGTCCACTTATGCTCCCTTGCCCAATATGAAAGCTGTTTGAATTTTGTCATAAACTGAGTATTAAGGTGAAAAATTGATTACTTACTTAGATCGGCTGCATGAGCCTGTATACGTAAAAACCTGAAATGCGAGATAATGGCTTTTCCGAAACTGTAATGAGGATATTTTACATGATGTTCAAGACAGTGTTGCCTGATAATTCTTGTGACTTCATAATAGTGGCGGTGGCATAGCTTGGGAAAAAGATGATGGGCAAGATGCGTGTTCAACCCGCCGCTGATCCAGTGCAACATCCTTGAATCGGTACTGCAATCATAAGTTGTATTCCATTCATGCTGCATCCATGAATTTTGAATAATGCCGGATTCATCAGGAGATACATAATCCGCTCCCTCCACACAATGGCCTAACACCACAACCGATGACAACAAAATACCGGCAGCTATATGGTAAACAAGAAAACTGATCAAAACATGAGAAAATGGAATTTGTATTATAAATGCAGGCAGGATGATCATGTAAAAAACATAGAATGATTTGAAAAAGATCAGCTTCAGCCATTCCCGCCATGAATGTTTTATGTTGTCGTGGTTCGCCATGCTTTTCCTGAAAAACATATTGAGATCAAGAAAGAACACCCAGAATATCGAATACACCATATACAATAAGGGGACATATAAAACCTGGAACTTATGAATCGCATATTTCTTTTGGTAAGGACTGATCCGCATCAATGGAATATTGTCGATCAGAATATCACCTCCTGCCACGTTGGTAAATGCATGGTGCTGCATATTGTGGCGGATATTCCAGATATAAGAATTCATTCCCACGAGGTCACCCAGGTAGGCTGCCATACGGTTATGTGCAGGATTCTTAAATAAAACACGGTGCGACGCATCATGAACAATATTGAACACGATCATTACTGCTGTCATTCCCATCAGTATAACCAATAGTAAGGACAGATAAGAGTTAAGGTTAATGGTCAGCAATAGTATATACGAGCACACATAAAGTACAATAAGAAATATGCCCTTCAGGTAAATATATACGTTGCCAAACCTGTTGCCATTTTTCCTGGCAATATGATCGTCCACTTTTTTAATAAGCGCGGTGAAAAACTCGGACCCGTTTTTTGACTTGAATTTCATAAAAAAATTTTAGGATCAGGCAATGAGTTTTTGTTTCGTATTCCCTAAATAGACCTCTTTCACTTTTTCTGAGATATTTCTTTCAATCGTTCCTGAAGTATTAAATAATTTATCCCACCAGGTAAATGTGACACCAAAACATTTTTCTGTTTCCCCACAATGATGACGCATATGAAATTTCTGGAGATGGGGTAACCATTTTGTTGCCCATGGTTTGTGCAACCACACATGCGTATAGCCATAAACTGCGTAACCGCTCAGGATCCCCGCAGGCATGAACAAATAATGGCTTAAAAAAATGCTGCACCATATTGCCAGTAATGAACTGGCTGCAATGACCAATCTTTTGATGTGGCTGGTAAATATTTGACCCGGATTATGGTGATGATTGAAGTGGTCAGTTGTGTGATATTGTTTATTATTTTTTCTATGCAACCAAAAACGGTGGACGGCGTATTCGATAAAGGTCCAGCAAAATAAACCTCCTGCGAAAGCCAGTGCCTGGAATGTCCAATGTTTATTTAAAAGAAGATACAGTGTTGTTCCCGGCGGTATTACAACTACGCCAAAGAAAAGAAGACATATGCTGGCCGGTACAGGCTTATTCCTGATCTTATAATAACTGAGCAAGCCTAACAAATAAAATATCATATAGCAGGCTTTAAAGGTTGAATGGAATATGTGACGGGATTGGTAAATGCTTTGCTCTGTTTCATGCTTCGGTCGGTAAGAATTTCCTTAAACCACCTGGGAAGAAGTTTGTCAAGAAACATAAAGAGACGATTCCAAAACCCGGGAATGATCACTTCTTTTCTTCCCAGCATTCCATTGATCGCAATTTTTGCCACTTTTTCAGGATTCATTACTGACCAGCGCCCCATGCCTTTCATATTTTTATTTTGAAGGATCAGCATCGGGGTCGTGTTCATTCCGCCCGGGCAGACCGTGCTTACATACACATTTTTTGATTTCAGTTCCCTGCGTAAACTTTTTGAAAATGCAACGAGATAAGATTTTGTTCCTCCGTAAACTCCTTTCTTTGGGAGGTAAAAGAAGCTTGCAAGACTTCCAACATTTAAAATATAGGATGGTGAATTTCTTTCGGGTATTTGGAGAAAACAATGTGTTAGCAGGGTAGGTGCCACAACATTCAATTCAATTTGCCTGTAATAATATTCAGCATCTCTTTCTTCAAAGAAATGCGTGCCGCCCATGCCCGCATTATTGATGAGCATATTTATTTTCAGGTCTCTTTGTTTTATTTCTTCAAACAAGCGAATACATTCTTCTTTTTTTGAAAGATCATGCTCAAAGAATAAAACCCTTACTTCAAAATTTCTTTCAATAAAGCAGGCAAGGTTTGCCAGGCCTGAACCCGGCAATGCAACAAGAACAAGGTCCATATCGCGACCTGCACATTCCAGCGCAAGTGCTTTGCCAAAACCTTCGCTGGCGCCGGTGATCAGTGCAAAATTTTTGTTACGCATAATTTTTATTTTTTAGGTGGAGAATGGTTCTTTGCATGCCTTCTGCAAAAGGAGTAACAGAATAGCCCAATTGCCTGATCGCTTTTTCACAACTCAATGCTCGATTCTGTGCGAGGCGATCAACTACCTTGGGTGAAAGATGCGTTTCTTTACCGATCAAATTACAAACAGTCATGTAAAGGAAACTCCAAAGCCTGAGCAGGAAAGTAGGAATACGGATCAACCGGATCTGTTTACCAGCCTGTTGTTTTATGGTTTGAAAAAAAGACCTGTAAGAAAGATTTTCACCGCCAAGAATATATTTTTCACCGCCCAATCCTTTTTCCATCGCAAGGAAGTGCCCATTCACAACATCATCAACAAATGCATAATTGGCGACTACCTTATCACAGGAGGGAACAAATGCTATACGCATGGAAAGAATTGTTTTCAGGAGTGCATTCATGGTATTGCCGTTACATTCATGACCAGGCCCATACACTCTTGGTGCCGCTACAATCGTGGCGAGCAAACCTTTGCGACTAAATTCTTTCACTAATTCTTCAGCCCAGTGTTTCGAGATCTCATAATCATTTTCAAAAGCAACGATACGGGGATCATTTTCACTCATTGGGTACTTACCGGAAGGACCGATAACAGCGCCTGAACTGGTGAACACGAATCTATTCACTCCAAGCGCCAATGCGGCCTCAAGCATATTGCGGGTACCTTCCACATTGACGGAATAAAAAATACCATTGTCTTTTGCCGACAGCTTTGCAATGGCAGCGGCATGCATAACTTTTGTGCATCCCTGCATGGCAGCCATTACTGATCTTTTATCGGTAATATCGCCTTTGAACTTTATTATGTTTGGATGTATGGGAAGAAGTGGTGACTGCAGATCTCTTACAAGGATATGAACTGTATAATTTCTCCGCGCTGCTTCCAATGCCAACTTATACCCGATATAGCCTGTAGCTCCCGTTATTAGAATTTTCATAACCATGATTTTTTGATCAGCGACTTGTTTTTTATCAGCAGTGTGATCTCATGGCCCAGCGCAAGTGAAAGGTGGATGATCACTGCCGGCCATACAGAGTAATAATAGATGGTCACTCCGCACAAAACGAGACCCATTACGAGTGACCCATATCTTTCTTGTTTGTCGAACCAATGGACAAGCACATAAAAAATAAGATTGAAAATGATTGCCATAACCACACCCATATCTTCCATCATAATCACCAACATGATGCCACGAAAGAACAACTCGTACACCATCAAAAAGAGGGTACGGATTAATACAAATGATAGGGGAAGATGAAGAGGAAAAGAATGGAGGGAGTTATTAGCTATTGGTTTTTTAAGCGCTGAATAAATACCAACAATGATTGCCGCGGATGCTACTATCCATACAATGTAATTGCCATCCCAGGCAAGGCTGATGATTTGTGTATCAAGATCCCTTCTTTCAAAAAGTACAACTGAACCAATACCCAGGAAAAAAATACCCGCCATCAGGCGCATAAAAAGAATGGGCGCTTCCCCTTTGCCTGCTAAAACATCGTTGAGTTGTCCGATGCCACTCTTTGCTCCCGTACTTACTGCGATAAAGAATAGCGAATAATAAAACAACATCAACGCGTATGTGATAATATAGCTGAGCATAATATCCTTTTAAGATTTCAATTCAATAGTGGCCCTGTACAAACTATGATGGATCTCCACCTTGGAACAAATACCATTGGCATAGAAGTATTCACTGTAGTTGCCATCAGGGAATTTTATTTTGTAATGATGATCAGCTATTTTCCGGATG
>JAICPX010000683.1 GCA_025929635.1 Chitinophagaceae bacterium | reverse complement strand
CATGAATAAATGGTTGCAGGATTTTGCCTATAGAATAAATATCAGCTGGTGGATATTTGTTGCAGCAGGTATCACCGCTCTAATGATCGCGTTGATCACGATAAGCTTTAAAGCTGTAAAGGCAGCTATTGCTAACCCGGTGAAATCTTTACGAACCGAGTAAATTAGTAATTAACAATTATTAAAACAAAACACTATGATGAAGCATTATTTCAAAATCGTTCTACGAAATCTTTGGAGAAATAAAACATATTCATTCATCAATATTTTTGGTTTGACACTGGGACTGGTATGTTTTCTCCTGATAGCTTTATACATTTTTGATGAATTGACATATGACAGCTTTCATAAAAATGCAAACAATATCTATCGCGTAGTTGAAACCAAAGTATCGCCCCAGGGAAAAGAATCGAAAGTGGCAGCAGTAGCATATAAAATTTCTGAACAGGCGCCCGTCATGATCCCTGAAGTGAAAAAAGCAGGAGTCTTTAGCGCGCTGGGAAGGGCGAATGTGTCTGACCCAACTTCTGCCAATGTTTTTTATGAAACGTTTACGATCGCCAATCCCGATTTTTTAGGTGTTTTTGATTTCAAACTGCTCGAAGGAAACCGGGCTACTGCATTGACAGCGCCAAGATCGGTTTTGCTGACGGAGGAAACAGCTAAAAAAATTTATGGTGTCAGTTCGGTTGTTGGGAAAACGCTTCGCACGGACAGGGATACATTGCTTTATACTGTTACCGGTATTCTTGAAAACTTTCCATCCAATTCACATATATCCTTCAATATTATTTTTTCAGCATCAAGTATCACGGGCAGGGGCTACCAGGATTTTATTGCAACAGACTGGAGTTCTAATTTCTACCCTACTTACCTGGCACTGGACAAGAATGCGGATGTGAAGAAGTCTGTTCAAAAGTTAAACCAGCTTGTAAATGCCAATCGGGATGCCAATGCTCCAAAAACAAGTTTCACCTTGCAGCCACTAAAATCCATTCACTTTCATTCTGCGGGTATTGATGGAACACCAACGGAAAGAAAAGGCAATCTTTCTCATATCTATGTATTTGCTATAGTGGCGATATTTGTTTTACTCATCGCGTGTATCAATTACATGAATCTGACTACGGCAAGATTTGCAGGTCGTGGAAAAGAGATCGCCGTGCGAAAAGTGACGGGTGCTATGCGTGGTAATTTGATCAGGCAGTTTCTGTCTGAGGCTCTTTTTATGGCGATCGCGGCGTTAGTACTGGCGCTGGGAATAACAAAACTGTTACTTCCTTCTTTTAATGTTTTTGTACAAAAACAATTGAATCTCGGCTTAACAACAGATCCAAGGATATGGTTGGGCATCATAATTACCGTTCTTGTTGTAGGGTTATTTGCCGGGGCTTATCCTGCATTGTTTCAATCGCGGCTTAAGCCATTGTTATTATTAAAAAATAAAATTCAACAGAGCAGGGGCCAGTTATCTCTTCGTAAAGGATTGGTCGTGTTCCAGTTCTTTCTTTCTATTATAATGGTGGTGGCTACAATAGTCGTGTTTCTTCAAATGAAATATGTTGATACAACCGATATGGGTTTTAATAAAGAACAAT
>JAICPX010000066.1 GCA_025929635.1 Chitinophagaceae bacterium | reverse complement strand
TCGCACCAGTACCTGCACCTGCAGTACGAACCGACCCATCGGGATTTAAGCCTAATGTCTCACTGCTTTTACTACATCCAAAAAATAGCATTGATGCTCCTAAGAGCATAAGTAGCGTAAAAATTGTTCTCTGTTTCATAGATTCGGTTTTTGGTTTAAAAACATTTCCTGCTAAGAGGTATACAACATCGAGGCCAAAGTAAAATGCGGAGAGAAATAGTTTATTATTATTTGTTTTTCAGCAATTAAAGAACTCGAAGCTTAAACACACATATCAGCCTTGTCATTGTATATGTTGAGAGTTAGTAACTTTAAATCATGCCGACACATACAATCAATACTTTTTATAACAGCACTCAAATGGAAGCAGACCGGTTGGGACAACACGTGTTTCAACTGGAAAAGGCCCGGACCCAGGAGATCATTCTCAGGTACTTAAAACCATCAATGACTATTGCTGATATCGGCGGAGCTACGGGTGCTTATTCTTTTTGGCTTCATGAAATGGGGCATCGTGTGCATTTGCTCGATGCAGCCGAATTTCATGTTGAAGCAGCAACAAAGATCTCGATTACAGAAAACAAACCGCTTGCTTCGATTTCTTTGGGTGATGCAAGGGAATTACCATACGATGATGAACAATTCGATCTTGTATTGTTGTTTGGACCTTTATATCATTTACAGGAAAAAGAAGATCGGATAAAAGCTATAGCTCAATCAAACCGGGTTTTAAAAAAGAATGGGGTACTGTTAGCGGCAACAATTACCCGGTATGCGTCACTGTTTGATGGTTTCTGGCAGGGCTTTATTGACGATCCTGCATTTGAAAGTATTTTGAAAGGTGATCTTGAAGACGGAAATCATTACAACCCGGTAAATCATCCAATGTATTTTACGGATGCACATTTTCATACCCAAAAAGAAATTGAAGAAGAATTTACTGCTGCCGGATTTTCTGCTTTTGAAATAAAAGCCATTGAAGGATTTGGTTGGCTGGTTCCTGATTTCGCTGCAAGATGGAACAATAAAGAACAAAAAGAACAAATGCTTGTTTATATAAGACAAAGTGAAAATGACCCAATATTGATTGGTATCAGTGCTCACGTGATGACAATTGCTAAAAAATCATGAACAGGCTAAGTTTCTTAAGAAAACTTGAATTATCTCGAGTAAATTGCGGTCACAAAAAAGGCCCTTCCGTAGAAACGGACTGGCCTCTCACGATTGCTTGCCATATGAAAAATCCTGAAATGCGGTAAAGCATTGATTGTTCCTGTAAGGCCTCTCTGCTTGTCTACCCTCAACGATTGCCTGCTTATGAAATAACAGAGATGCAGACCAAAAATAGATTGCGGCTTTGGTTTACGAAAAATATGTTCCCCGCTATTTTATCATTTCAAACAGTCGGGAATTTAAGTAACTCATTGCTGCCGAGTTGGTTCTGAAAAAAATAATTATTATGTCCAACAGGTTCTCAGATATATTATTCCAACTGGTTCATTCGCTGGAAAAGTCGGAAAAACGGCATTTCAAGCTTTATATAAAACGAAGTTCCGCCAAGGAAGATCTTAAGATCATTCAACTTTTTGACGCTTTGGATAAGCTAAAAGAGTATGATGATAAGTTGTTGCTGAAACGAATGCAGGGAATATCAAAAACGCAGTTAGCCAATCTGAAAAATCATTTGTACAAACAGTTGCTGGCAAGCTTGCGTTTGTTAAAAACCACTGATAACATCGACCTGCAGTTGAGTGAACATTTAGACAACGCACGTATTTTATACAACAAGGGTTTAAAAATGCACAGCCTCCGGATCCTGGATCGGGCAAAAGAGCTGGCAAGAACAAACCAAAAGTTCAATACATTGGTTCAACTTGTTTCCCTGGAAAAGAAAATTGAAACATTACATATCACCCGCAGTACGACTGACAAAACTCAGCAGATCGCAGATGAGGCTTTAGCGATCAGCGGGCATATTGATCGTGTGACAAGACTATCTAACCTTGCATTGTTGCTGTATCGCTGGTTTGTTTTACATGGACATGCAAGACATGAACAAGATGAAAAAGAGTTGAAAGCATTCGTGAAAAATTATTTACCCGCGGATGTCGATAAAGTGAATGGCTTCTATGAAAAGCTTTATCTCTACCAAAGCTATTGCTGGTATGCTTTTATTCGCCAGGATTTCTTAATGTATTATCGTTACAGCCAGAAATGGATCGATTTGTTTGAGGAGCAACCGGTAATGAAAGAAGTAGAAACAGGGCATTACATCAAAGGAGTACATACTTTGTTGAATGCCTTCTTTGACCTGCGTTATTTTGAAAAATTTGAACCAGTTTTAAAGAAGTTTGAGCAATTTGAGAAAACACCGGTTGCGCAACGACATGATAATTTCCGTACGCATACTTCTATTTACATAAACAGTGCAAGGATAAACCTGCACCTGATGAAAGGCACATTTGCAGACGCATTACAACTTGTTCCATCAATTGAAAAGAACCTTGAAGAATATTCATTGTTTGTTGACCCTCACCGGATCCTGGTATTCAACTATAAGATTGCAACCCTCTATTTTGGAGCCGGTCAATATGAAAAGGCAATTGATTATCTGCAACGGATCATCAATGGCCCGCTGGACCTTCGTATCGACCTGCAATGCTATGCACGACTATTGCATTTGATGGCACATTATGAACTGGGAAATTATACCCTCATTGAATCACTGATCAAATCAGTATATCGTTTTATGGCAAAAATGAAAAACCTCACTGTAGTGGAGGAAGAGATGTTCCGTTTCTTAAAGCAATCATTTGATGTGCCCGCAAGAAAAATAAAACCGGAATTGGAAAAATTCTTAGAAAAGATCAAACACCTGGAAGGAGATCGTTTTGAAACAAGGTCATTCGCCTATCTTGATGTTATTTCATGGGTGGAAAGTAAGGTGTACAATAAGCCAATGAGTGAGATCATATTTGATAAATACCTGAACAGGAAAAAGAGAAATCTTTTAAGCGGCAAAGCGGCTTGATTCATCCACCACCATTTCATTTTTAATTTTTATCTTTCTTATATTGCCCGGTATGATAAAGATCAAAATTCTTCCGCTTTTAATATTGGTTACCTTCAATAAGACTTTTATAATGGCACAAAATGCTGTACGGGCAACTGACATCGGTATTCGGATCGGTGTATTAAGTCCGGGAAAACTGAATGCGATCACTGATGTAACTGGTGTAAAAGTCGGCCATACTACGATCATAAAAGCCGATTCAGTGCGCACCGGTGTTACCGCTATTCTTCCACATGATGGAAATTTATTTCAGCAAAAAGTGCCGGCTGCTGTGTATGTCGGGAATGGGTTCGGAAAACTAACCGGCACTACACAAATAAAAGAGCTGGGAAATATTGAATCCCCGATCATTCTTACGAATACACTAAGTGTAGCGACTGCGATGAATGCCGTTGTCACCTATACCCTGTCGAAAAAAGGAAACCAGGGTGTTCAATCGGTAAATGCGGTTGTCGGCGAAACGAATGATGGATTTCTGAATGACATCCGCGGCCGGCACGTTGCGGAAACAGATGTATTGAACGCGATCAACAGCGCATCAACAGGAAAAGTAAAAGAAGGAAATATCGGCGCCGGCACTGGCACAATTTGTTTTGGATTTAAAGGAGGAATTGGAACAGCATCCCGTGTATTACCAAAAAAGCTCGGTGGCTATACAGTTGGCGTTTTGGTCCAAACAAATTTTGGTGGTGTATTGACAGTTGACGGTGTGCCGGTAGGTGAGGAATTAAAAAAATATTATCTCAGCGAACAACTTAATGAAAAAACTGATGGCAGTTGCATGATCATTGTGGCGACTGACGCTCCGCTTGATTCGCGCAATCTTGAGCGACTTGCAAAGAGGGCATTTATGGGACTGGCAAGAACAGGAGCTGTTGCCAGTAATGGAAGTGGTGACTATGTAATCGCTTTTTCCACTGACAGCTCTTTGAGAATTCCATTTAATGCCCCCGATATTCTGGATCAAAAAGTTTTGAGTAACGATGCGGTATCACCATTATTCATGGCGGCTATTGAAGCAACAGAAGAAGCCATTATTAATTCATTGCTGGCAGCCGAAACTATGAAAGGAAAGAATGGAAGAGTCGTGGAATCCTTGTCCCATGAGAAACTGAAAGAGATATTAAAAAAATATAACCGAATTAATTAATCGTATGGCAGTTTTCTTAAATGATCGGTTTGTAGAGAATTCTGAGGCCCTGCTTCATGTATCTGACCTCTCTATCCAAAGAGGTTATGGAGTCTTTGATTTCTTTAGAACGGTGAACGGTGTCCCTCTTTTTTCGAATGATCATTTACAACGATTTTATAATTCGGCAGCATATCTGCACTTGCCTGTAAAATATGATGTGCAGGCGCTGTCCTCAATCATTCATGAACTGATCGAAAAGTCTTCTATCCATGAAGCCGGTGTAAAAATTATGCTGACTGGCGGATACTCGGCTGATAGTTATCGCCCGTCTGAACCTAATCTCATCATAACCTGTAATCCTGTTGTGATAAGTACTGCAAACGATTTTGAAAGAGGTTATTCGATCATCACCCATCAATATCAAAGAGAGCTTCCTCACGTAAAGAGTATTAATTACCTGATGGCTGTTTGGTTGCAGCCACTGCTGAAAGAAAAGCAAGCGGATGATCTATTGTACTATAACAATGAAAGCCTCACAGAGTTTGCCCGTAGCAATGTTTTTATAGTAACTCCTGATAACAAACTGGTAACTCCTGAAAAAAATATTTTACATGGGATCACGCGAAAAAATGTATTGTCATTAGCCACCGAAATGATGACGGTAGAAGAGCGTGATATCACCATTGATGAATTAATAAATGCTTCAGAAGTTTTTTTAACCGCGACTACAAAAAGGATCTTACCCGTTTTGAAAATAAATGGTCGAAGTGTTGGAAATGGTAAAGTGGGAGAAACAACCACCAGGCTTTACGATAAATTCCTTCAATTGGAAAACTCAATTGCTCATCTCGTGAGCCGATAAAGTAACAAGGCAGCTCTTTTGATAAGCTTGGGGTACTCCGCCATATTCATTGTTTCGCCCGGCGCATGAGCGCCACGACCGGATGCGCCAAGCCCATCCAGGCAGTCAAGATATTTTGCCACATAAGAAATATCACCTGCACCCCTTGCACCGGGATCGCCTGCTTTTACTTCGCCATATCCAAGCGACTTGCTGACGTCACTCACGATCTTTACTATTGATTCATTACCTGCTGTAGGCGGCATGGCCGGTATACCATCTTTGAAACTGATAGTAGCTTTTGAATTCGCAAGATTATTTGAAACAATTTTTCGCATATTTTCCCTTGCTTTATTTTTTTGGTCTTCACTTAAAAACCGAAGATCACCGATCACAACAGTTTTTGGTGAAATGATATTTGTTTTGCCTGCAGCATCCCCTTTTTGTGCATTATGATCATAATTTACTTCCGAGCCGCCAATAAACAAACCGGGATTGAATGTGAGGTATTTTTCATTCCCTAATTTTTCCCTGAATTCATTGATAATCCTTGCCGCTTCATAAATAGAGCCATAGCCTGCCGAACTAAACACCCCCGAGGAATGTGCTTGTTTTGCTTCTACTTCAAGTTTCCAATCGCTTGAGCCGCGACGTGCAGTAGCAACTGTGTTCAACCCGGCTGCAGTTTCAAATGCCAGGGCGATATCATGTTGCTTTGCTCTTTCAATAAAATCGCCACGACTTATACTTCTTGGATACCCCGCATTTTCTTCATCGCCTGCAAAATAAACTGTGATGGTGACATCATCAAGTAGACCTTGTTTATGTAATGCTTTTAGTGCAGCGATCACCAACACATCACCACCCTTCATGTCATTTATTCCCTGCCCTGTTGCAGTACCGTCGTTCAGAATTGTATAAGGATTGGGTGCCATATCCGGCTCGAATACCGTATCAAGATGCCCGATCAGGAAAAGTTTCTTCCCTTTTTTTCCTTTACGGTACGCAACCAAATGACCTGCCCGCTTCAAAGAATCGGGCAAAGACACCCATTCAACTGTAAAACCCAGGGCTTTCAACTCATTTCCGTACAGTTCACCCACTTTTTTTACCCCTTCAATATTGAATGTGCCGCTATTTATGTTGACTGACTCTTTTAACAGCTTCAACGTTGCCGCCATATCGGCTTCAACATTTTTCACAATTTGTTGTTCGCTCTTTGATAGCGACTGGCTATTGCAGATAAAGCCTGTCACCACGCAAAAGATCGGTGCCAAAAACTTTTTCATTCAAAACAATTTTGACTTTAAGTTAATCATTGCCGAAGATACATGCTGATTTTAACTGCACTAACTTTATGCCATGGCAAGAACTCCTTCAACAATGGTGGCGTTGGGAACAAAAGCTACCGATTTTAGCTTACCTGATACCGTCACGGAAAAACAATTTTCATTGAAAGATCTAAAAGGTGATGTGGCAACAGTGATCATGTTCATCTGCAATCATTGTCCTTTTGTAAAACACGTGAATGCAGAATTGGTAAGAATGGCAAACAATTATAAACACAGGGGGGTTGGTTTTGTTGCCATCAGTTCGAATGATGTGGTGAATTATCCGGATGACTCGCCGGAATTAATGGCACAGGTAGCCAGGCAGTTAAAGTATCCTTTTCCATATCTATATGATGAAACACAGGATGTGGCAAAAGCTTACAATGCGGCCTGCACTCCTGATTTTTTTGTCTATGATGAAGAACTACAGCTTGCTTATCGTGGGCAGTTAGATGATAGCCGGCCAGGAAATGAAATTCCGGTAACCGGAAAAGATATTCGCCATGCATTGGACTGCCTGATCAATAATCAACCTGTGCCTGAATTCCAGCGGCCAGGTATTGGTTGTAATATCAAATGGAAACAATCATAATTTTTACTCGTCTTTCCAGCGGCTTGTTAAGTGAGACATATTGAATTCATCCATAGAGATCATTTTGAAAATAACTATCACCGGCATTATGTGCAGGGAAGATTATCATTGTTTATCGATTTCTTCTGGCAAACCAAATTCGAAAGACTCTGGCAACAATTTCCGAAAGGATTCAGTGATGCATTGTTTCCCAACCTTGGTTATACCTATTTAATCAATCTTGGAACTCCATTTGTAATGCAGGTCGAAAATAAGAAGTTCAACATGAAAACAGATGGATTCCTCCCAAGACCAGGCTATATCGAATGTTTTCATCAACCGGGTAATATACTATTCGGGATCAAGTTCAAAGTAAGCCCCGTCATATTTGAAAAGAAAGTTGATTTTGGCGATTATAAAGGTTCAATCTTCCCTTTGAGTTATCTCGTTGATCCGGGGCTGTTAGATAAGATCAAGAAAGCCAATTCATTTGATAAAAGAGTGCAGGTTTTGATGAAGTACTATGAACAGCAACTTAACAAATATGAGGGGTCCCTTAAACCAGTAAGCGTAGTTACATCAATTCTTGATAATGCGGCAAAACAAAACAACTATAACCTTTCGATAGAAGAGCTTGCAATAAGAAATAAAATATCGTCGAGGACACTGCAGCGCTATTTCCTTCTCTGCACGGGAGTGAACAGTAAAAATGCACTGCAAATATTACGGATCCGCAAAGCGATCAACAAGATGCTATCCACGCCGGAAAGCTTTCATTTTAGTGACTATGGCTACTATGACTTTAGCCATTTCTATAAACATCTGAAACAGTTCTTGCATAATGATACGTTAGAGCAAATAAAGCCGCACTTAAAATTGCTGCAAACTGCAAAGAAAAAAGCCGGTAGGAATACCGGCCCGGTTTGAAACGAGAAAACAAAAGTTGGCTATACTATTGGGCTCTTTGTCTTTCTTCTTCTGATCCGGTTGTTCTGCGTCGAGCCTGCAATACTTTATTACTTCCAAAACGATATGTGAATGTGAGATTGGCTATCCTGGTCTCACGATAAGCTCTCCATATTTCAATATAGTTATCATAAGTAATCGTAGCTCTTGGCAAGTTTGTCCAGAAGATATCAGTGACATTGAACCGCAACTGGCCCTTACCCTGCCAGAATGTTTTTTGAACACCCGCGCCCACACCCCATTGCGGTCTTGTCACCATAAAACCATACTGGCCCCCTGTGTTATAGTTACCGCTTACTTCTGCGGACCATCCTTTTTTAAATGTAAAGCTGTTGTTGGACCTGATATCTGCGACCACTCTTCCTTTATCAAGTGTGGTCACACCAAGATTGCCGTTGAAATGGTTATAAAATACATTCGCGTTATTGATCATGTTCCACCACCTGGTAATGCGCAAAGGCGCGGCAACAGTAAGCCCAAAATAATCCGATGAAGAAAGATTCACGGGTATCTGTACGGTTACATTATCATCAGCCGGGATATTCGGAAACACTTCTCTAAACCTGGCAATTACAATGTTTTGATTTTTCTCAGTATGACTATAACCTAGTGTAAAATTGATATTCCTGACCGTATAATTCAATTCATACGCCCAGGTGAATTGCGGCAATAATGAAGGATTGCCCGTTGCATAGGTCGTTACGTCGATCAGGAAGAGAAACGGATTTAGCTGGGAATAATTAGGCCGGTCAATTCTCCGGCTTACAGAAACCCCGATCCGCTGATCTTCTTTAATGCTGTAATTAAAATATGCGCTTGGAAAAAGTTGGGTATAAGATGAATCCCAGCGGATATCGCCTTTTACCTGTCTTGTTTTCACATTGGTATTCTCAGCCCGGAGGCCCACCTGGAAATCGAATTTCTTATACCCTTTTTTAAAAATAAAGTAAGCAGCGTTTATATTTTCATCATAGTAAAAATGATTTGTTTTATTTACATCATCAACAGGCGAGCCACTGCTCATGTTAAAAAAGCGGGCATCATTATCTGCACTTACAAAACTTGTTTTAAAGCCCATTTCAATTTTTGCATTTTTCTTCAGGGGGTTTACATAATCGGCTTTCGCGGTAGTGAGATTTAGGTTGCCATCCTGCAAGCCATCAAGAATATAATCAGGTTGCATGGGAGTGCCGTCAAGGTTATGATATTGTGTAGATACTCTTGAAGAGTTATCGGTATTGAAATACGCATAATCAACATCAGCAGAGATCTCACGCCCTGTTGTGTCAAATGTGTGTTTGATATTTAAGTTGGCGGCGATGTTTTTATTCTGGTTGTCATTTCTTGTTTGGGTATTGAAAGTATACAAAGCCTGCTTATTACTTCCGATCACAACTGAACTGTTGTTATTGTACGGTTTAAATGAATTTAAGTTGCTATTGACGACAAATCCATAAACCGTTTTTTTGTTTGGATAAAAATCAGCGCCGAAACGAAGCGTATTCAGATACAAAGGGATCTTGGTATAGTTATCTTTCAGGTCCTGTCCTGTGAACTGTCCATTTGTGTAAAAGTTGCGATCAAGAAGCAGGTGGTTAAGGTTCATCCGGTAACTATAGTTATAACCTCCGAAGAGGTTTACTTTTTTGTTGCGATAATTAAAATTGATGCCAGCATTGGCCTTGGGGTAGATCCCCTGTCCATAGCCAGCAGTTAAAGAACCATTCGTTCCAAAACGCTGGTCTTTCTTCATCCTGATATCAATGATACCTGCATTCCCCGCAGCATCATATTTTGACGAAGGGTTAGTGATCAGCTCAATTCTTTCAATTGCATTGGAGGGTAGACTGCGTAAGTAATTAACAAGATCAGCTCCGCTCATTGGGCTGGGTTTTCCATCGATCATAATAATAACCCCGGCTTTACCCCGCATGCTTATGTTGTCATTCACATCGATCAGCACTCCGGGTGATCTTTCCAGGACATCAAATGCAGAACTTCCCGCATTTACCACACTGTTCTCAACATTCACTACTATGCGATCTGTCATTTGTTGAATAAACGGCTTGCGACCGGTTACCTGCACAGCCTGTAATTCCTTAGCTGCCGGATTCAGCGTAATATCAGTAAAAGTAGTTGTGTTATTTTCAGCAGAGAGCTCTACTACAGGTGAAAAAGATCGTTGGTGATTAACATGTGTTGCTCTTATAAAATAAGAACCAAACCGGATGTTCTCGAACTCAACAACGCCTGCTTTATTCGAAATAGCCGCTTTTACTAATGAAGAATCCTTAACTCTTAATAATTCGGCGGTAGCTCCTTCAACAGGGTTTTGCTGTTCGTCAATTATTTTTCCGGTTATTGTTCCTCTTTCAATAGTCTGCGCCGTCACAAAACAGGATGAAATAATAAGTATTGAAAGTGTCAACGCCAACTTCTGCATAAATGAGATTTACAACAAATATGGTCATGAAACGAACTTGTTCGTAGGATAAAATGACAGGAAGCCAAATGCAGAGATAAAAGGGTTTTAGAATGTTAACGGCTGTCCGATTTTTACATAATTACAACAGCGGATGCAAGAAGCAGTGCACCGGGAGAAGGTGATCACAATTCAATCCAGCCTTATGATCATTGGATAAAAAGACTATTATAATGAGCGACGACGGATTCAAAATTTGCCTGGTTATCGCCTGCTATTTTATTGTCGCTAATGAATTTGGCAATATCGGCTGCCTTATCATTCAATAACGCCGTAAGATCTTTTAATTTCTTTACCCGTTTCCACTGCTTTTCCTTCAATACAAAATAAAAAACCTCGGTTTGGATTCGCTGCTCAACAGTTGCCGAGCCATAAGGTTTGCTTTCCAGCATTTGTTTCTTATGTTGTTTATACAACTCGGTTTTCCCGGCCTGCAGCAATTCGTAAAAATCTTTTTCCGGTTTTACTGTGGCGTCAATGAAATTGGAAGAAATAAACCGATAGTCCTTATTATTGATAGTATCCCAAAGCACAACTTCCCTTATTGGTGTGCTGGCCACCAATTCAATTTGTTTGTCACCTATATAATTAACCTGGAAGTCAAGCAAGTTGATGCGAACTATTATATTCCTGTATTCCTTTCCTTCGCTTAAAATAATAGCACCTTTCATCATTTCTTCACTAAAAAACGGTGAGCCTTCCACCACTCTTGAAAACTTTGCATTTACAAAAGGCGTCCCAGCAACGGTGTACATGTAATTGAGGACGGTAGCACTATTGCCTTCTTTGTCTACATCTATAACCCTTTGAGAATTCGCGTTGATAAAAATGCCGGCAAGACAGCAACAAATAAGCAGTTTTTTCATATAAAATGATTTCAGGGATTCCTAAGTTACTGAAAATGGCCGGAAGATTTTCAAATAAACCCGGTTGTTTGGCATTTGGTTTGGCTGATGCTTTAGTGGTTATTTGCCCCAAAATGACAATCAAAATCTATCGATTATGCAAAACGCACCAGTCAAACTGAACCTCCGCTCCCCCTGGGAAGAGGTTAAGGAAAAAATGAAAGAGAATGATCATACTCTTACCGATGACGATCTCGATTACTCCGCGGGTCATGAAGAAGAATTGCTGGACAGGCTGGAAAAAGTTATGGGCAAACCCCGTGAACAGATCATTGCCTATATTGAGAGTATTTCGGCAAACTCAGACCTTGCGGGATAATAAAAATTGATGAATTCTGAACTTTGTCAACCCGGTTTCAAATATTATCTCTTAGCTTTCGGGCAAATTTTTTGATCTAAATAGTCATTAAAAACTTTTATCATGAAACTTAAATTAGTGGCAATTGCAGCTCTATCCTCATTATTATTATTTTCTTGCGTAAGCAGCAAGAAATTTAAGAAATCACAGGCTGATTATGCCGAGCTGCAGGTAAAACTTTCCCAGGTACAAGGCGATCTTACTAATTGTAATGACGCAAAAGCAGAGCTTGCAAAACAAAAAAGCACGCTTGAAAACGATAAAAACAGCCTGAACAACCAGATCGCTGATCTGAACAGGCAGATCGATTTTTTGAAATCGAACAATACGACTGTATTGAGACAATTACAGGATCTTTCTGTTATTTCTTCGTCACAGGCTGAAAGCATTAAGAAATCATTGGACAATATTGGCGCTAAAGATGCCTATATTATGGATCTGCAGGCCGCCATGGCAAGAAAAGATTCACTTAATATGGTTCTTGTGATGAACCTGAAAGGAGCTGTTGGCAATTTGAATGACCAGGACATCAATATAAAAGTAGACAAGGGAGTAGTGTATATCGATATCTCTGATAAAATGCTTTTCCGGACCGGTAAATATGAAGTAACCTCACAAGCCAAGACAGTTCTTGGTAAAGTGGCAGCTGTATTGAAAAATCAACCTGACATCGAATTTATGGTGGAAGGGCATACTGATAATGTGCCGTATCGCAGTGGGGTGTTGCTCGATAACTGGGACCTGAGTGTAAAAAGAGCTACTGCCGTGGTCAGGATCCTGCAAAATGAATATGGGCTTGATCCAAGGAAAATGGCAGCGGCCGGCCGTGGCGAATACAGCCCGCTGGTTGACAACTCAACAGCAGAAAACAAGGCGACCAATCGCCGAACAAGAATTGTGATACTACCACAGTTAGATCAATTCTTCAAGCTTTTGGAGCCGAAACAACCTTCTTAAATTGAAAGTCCCGACGGTAAACGCCGGGATTTTTAGTTATTAAAACTTTCGTTGTCCAATAATTTAGACCTCATGATAACGTAATTTGCGATCATGATCACCCTTCGACCCATCAAATTACTTTGGACAAACGACCCAGGGTGACAAGTGAAAAATGATTAGCTATTTAGAAGGATTGAATGAAAAACAACGTGAAGCCGTACTTCATCTTGATGGACCATTAATGATCGTGGCCGGCGCCGGGAGTGGCAAAACCAAAGTGCTTACCACCCGGGTTGCGCATTTAATGGCAAATGGCGTTGATGCTTTTAATATTCTTGCTCTCACCTTTACCAACAAAGCTGCGCGGGAAATGAAAGAAAGGGTGGAGCACATTCTCGGCAATAACGAAGCAAGAAATTTATACATTGGAACCTTTCACTCTGTTTTTGCAAGGATATTGCGCACTGAAGCGCCAAAGATCGGCTACCCGAATAATTTTACTATTTACGATACTGATGATGCAAAGAACGTCGTAAAGACCGTCATCAATGAATTGAATCTTGATGATAAACATTATAAGCCGTCAACTGTTTATAACCGGATCTCATCAGCCAAAAATGCATTGGTTGGGCCTGTTGAGTATGCAAATGACTATTACATCCAGCAGGAAGATTTGCGTAGCAACCGGCCGGCTATCGGCCAGATCTATGATGCCTATGTAAAGCGTTGTTTTAAGAACGGCGCCATGGATTTTGATGATCTCCTTCTTAAGTTTTATGAGTTATTAAGAACGTTTCCTGAAAGCCTGAGCAAGTACCAGCATAAGTTCCGGTATATTTTGATCGATGAATACCAGGATACAAATCCTGCACAGTATGAGATCATAAAATTACTTGGAGCCATGCATGAAAATGTTTGCGTGGTTGGTGATGATGCACAAAGCATTTATAGTTTTCGTGGTGCTACGATCCAGAACATCTTACAGTTCCAGAAAGATTACGAAGAGGTAAAAGTGGTAAAGCTTGAACAGAATTATCGCAGTACACAAAGTATTTTAAATACAGCTAACGAGGTTATTAAAAAGAATAAAAGCCAGATACCAAAAGATCTTTGGACGGAAAATGCACAAGGGGAGAAGTTACGTATTGTAAGAACGATGACCGATAATGACGAAGGAAAGTTTGTTGCCGATACAATCCAGGAACAAAAGCTGCGCAACCATTTTTTCAATAAAGACTTCGCGATCTTATACCGAACCAATGCGCAAAGCCGCGCTTTTGAAGAAGCCTTGCGCCGCATGGGAATTCCTTATCATATTTATGGCGGCATCAGCTTTTATCAGCGTAAAGAGATCAAAGACTATATCGCCTACCTGAGAATTGTGATCAATCCCAGGGATGAAGAAGC
>JAICPX010000292.1 GCA_025929635.1 Chitinophagaceae bacterium | reverse complement strand
CCAGGAATATGGAAGAAATTCTCAATGTACAGTCAGAAATAAACGGTATACAAGAAGAGATTGAATCAGCCTCTGGCAGAATTGAGTACCTACGTCATTCATCATCATTCAGCACAATTAATCTTACTTTCTATCAAATACTTAATTCGGCAGTGGCCGATCCCGCCAAACCTTCATTCAGTACGAAATTTTCTGCAGCTTTTAAGGAAGGGTGGAGCTGGATACTGGAAGTTCTTATTATTATTGTTTCTCTATGGCCAGTCCTCCTGGGAGTGCTCGGTACTTACATAGTTTACCGCAGAACGAGAAAACCCAAAATAAATACCGCATAATTTTCAGCTCTCTTGTGAAAATAATCAATCGCTGCACCTTAAACAATAAAAATAAATTACAGCTATGAAAATAATTCGCCCACGAACCACCACAGGGCAAAGATGCAAACGGGTACCGGGCAGAGTTTATCCGTCTTGTTGAATCTGTACCATCGCTCGCAAAAAGATAAAACACCGTGGCGTACATTTGATGCATGAGTAAAAAGAAGCTGGTTGTGCTCACAGGCGCAGGTGTTAGTGCCGAAAGCGGGTTAAAAACCTTTCGTGACAGTGACGGACTTTGGGAGGGGTACAATATTGAGGATGTTGCTACACCCAGGGCGTGGAGACGAAATCCTCAGCTTGTTTTGGATTTCTATAACCTCAGGAGAAAAAATGTGCTGGAAGCCCAACCAAATGCGGCACATATTGGCCTGGCAGAATTGGAAAAAAGCTTTGATGTTACTATCATCACACAAAACATAGATGACCTTCACGAAAGAGCCGGCTCGACAAATGTTTTGCATTTGCATGGTGAAATTCTAAAGATGCGAAGCGAAAAAGATCACGGATTAGTGTATGAAATAAAAGGAGATATTAAATTAGGAGATATGGCTGAGGATGGCCAGCAACTCCGTCCTCATATTGTCTGGTTTGAAGAACCTGTTCCCAGGATCGAAGAAGCCATTCCAATCGTGCGAAATGCGGATTATTTTGTAGTAGTGGGTACTTCCTTAGTTGTTTATCCAGCGGCGGGGTTGGTGAATTATGCTCCGTGGAATATTCCAAAGTACATCATTGATAAACGGATCCCCTATACTTCTGAATTGATGAATATTAAAGCAATCGAAAAACCAGCCTCGGAAGGAGTGCGGGAGTTAGTAGCACTCCTGGACGGCAACTCATAATTATTAATTATTATTACTATAGACTATTGACTATCGACTCTCAACTTCATCCCCCTCGCCACCTTCCGGCCCATAAAAAATTACCCAGGTAGCAAAGTCATCAGTAAAATTCTCGAAATGATGTTCCATCCCCGCCGGCACAAATATTACATCATTCTTTTTACATGAGATCCGCTTGCCATCGCGGTAAAATATGCTGCGACCCTTGATGATCACGTAGATCTCATCCTGCTTGTGGGGAGTTTGCTCGTCTACTTCCTGCGGAGCAAAATACTCAATGGTCATCGTGCCATGCTTCATCATAACAGCAAAGGGAAATTCTCCCTGCTGCAACACTTGCCTCAATCCTTCTTCAGCAGTTACTATATAATTCATGACAATGTCTTTGTTTCTTCCTGGAACTTTATTCCATGCTCTTCAAGTTCGTTCAGCACCGGTTCATAAATTTCTTTTTTTGTAGGGATGTGCAGGCCCGTAAGCTTTATCGTTCCGTTCAAAATAAGTTTAGCCGCAATCCCTAATGGCAAACCAACTGTTTTTGCCATTGCTGTTCGCAAACCATCTTCACCCATTACCACTAAAGAACTGTTGACTATCGACTGTCGACTATTGACTGTATACTCGATCTCATGCAACATCACGATCATATCCTTATCTTCAGGTTGTAAGGCCAGTCTTTTCTGCAATGCCATTTCCATTACATCTGCCGCGCTGCAGAATCCCATATTTACCATTGTGTCGTCGTCATCCATGCCCAGAAAAAACAGTTGCTTAAGCGTAAGATTGGCCTCATGCATCTTGAGTGCTACTATTTCCGCAGCATCCGTCTTTATTTTATCAAGATCCATGTTTTGCAGGTTGCCGTCTTTGCCTACGATCATAAAATCTTTATCAACGTCACCACCGCTATCTTCAGCTTCTTTTTCCGCTTCTACCAATTCCATAAGCTTTTCCAGCAGGTCCCTTGTTTGATCAAAACGCTCTGATAATTTTTTCTGCAACCAGTCACCAAAACCATTTTTTTCCATGTGAGCTTTAAAGAAATCCATTAATGTCTTTCCATTAGTTTCATACATTGGTGTTTCATCTGTAAGCTTCAGATCGATAACATTTTTCCACCCGTACATAAAATCAGGATGACGAAGAGTGGTTCGTATTAACGTTCTTGCATTTTCTAACCCATAGAGTGACTCATAGCCAATTGAATCACGGTTAGGATACCAGCATAAATAACCGACCTCCGGGATCGGAACGATCCGGTCAGCAGTAAAAAGCTCTTCATATTTCAATTTCTTCTCTTCACCATTTTCACGATAATGCGCACCGCTTTTGCCTGCCAGTAAAATATTTCTCGGGTTCCAGCTTACTTTATAATGCCAGGGATTGTCATCGCTTTCAGGGGCAACAAGACCCCCGCAATGAGACCTGAAAGAAATGACTTCACCTCCGTCGGCATGGATCTTATCGAGTATTCTCATCGCACTCATGTGATCGATGCCGGGATCGAGGCCCATTTCACAAAGAAATAACAGATCCCGATCTAAGATCTCGGATTGCAGGCTTCGGATTGCATCATCGATGTACGAAGCTGTCAGCAGGTTCTTATTTAATTCAACGCATGTCCTGGCAACAATGATATGAAGTGCGGGTGGTAATAGTGATATAACAATACCTGACTCCCTGATGAATTTGGTTCTGTCAACTTCATCGTTAATATCAAAAGAAATTGCTTTTCCAAAAGGAGAGATGCCGATCTTGGTTTGTGCAAGATTAATATCTGCGTCAACAATGGTTAATCGCCAATCTTCTTTTTCGGCATTGGAAAGTAAATAGTCAATAAGTAATGTTGCAGATTTCCCGGCACCAAACAGTAAAATATTTTTCATGCGAATGCGATCAGGCCGGCAAATTACTCGAATTTATTTATACGAAAAGTTGGCTACAATCCTGCTGTTTGCCTCTCGTATTGAGAAGATTCTATATCCACAACGCGGTAAGCTACCTTAACGCCTCTCAAATAATCAGGAATCTTCAACGTCTTAGAATCGCCTGCGTCTATTGAATTAAACACCACTCGTTCTGTTTTTATAGGTTGTTCACTGGGTTTCAAATACTGCAATTCGACAATTACCCTGTCCAGCGCAAATTTAGAATCGTTATTAACTGTTAATTCAAGATTCTTTACGCCACCGAATGCCATTTGCCTGTAATTATTTGCACTTACATTCACCATCTTACGGATATTTACCGGGCGTGCTTTGGGTTTTATTTCTTCAGCCGGTAACTCAACTTTTTTCTCGGGGATGGGAGAGTTTACCAATATGGGATAGTCCTTCGCATTAGTTGTTTCCTCATTTTTTTCCAGGACCGGAATAGTGGCCAGGCTTTCATCCTTTGGATTGATATCAGTCTTTACCTCTTGTTGTTTCTTTGCATTTAGCTTATTTGAGACTTTGTTTTCCGCAGGAAGAGTAGCAGTACTGGTTGTTGCAGCCTGGTTAGGCGTTCTATTGACATCTTTTTTATTTGGTTGTAATACGGTGGTTCTTGAAAGAGAACTTTCATCACCCGAAAAATTTCTATAAACAACTACCACAAGCAAGCAAAAGAATATTGCACCGCCAAACACCTGGGCAATCGAAGTGTGCGTTGATGTCCATGACCAGCCCGATCTTTTCTTGCGATTCAAATAAGTTTCAGTATATCTTCTTTTGATATCATCGAGAGACTCGGAATACTTTTCGTTTAGTACTGGTTCTTCGTTAACAATTTTCTTTTGTGCTAAGATGGGCTTACTTTTTTCTTCAGTTACAGGGACCGGCTTCGGTTCTGTTTTCTGTTGCTCCACTTTTTGTTCCTTAATCACGGGTTTGGGTTCAACAACAGGAGCAGCAGAAGCGACGACCCGGGCAGGTTTTTTGACGGTTCCATTCCCAGGCATGGACACAAACACCTTTCTCGGTGTTGGAATCCTGTTTTCGACAGGTAACGCAGGGATCTCATCCGTCCTTTCTTCTACAGGCTTATGGACCATTATTTCTTCAGGCTTCTCTGCCGGCTTCTGATCCTCTGTTTTCTTATAGAATCTGTCATAGGGCTGTTCTTCTATACCGGGAGCGTAGCTTTTTAACAAATCTACTTCACTTGGGTATCGCCAGGCTGCACTCTTTCCTTCTACCCAGACCAGATCATAAGGCTTAAGGCCGAGATTTACCAGCTGTTCAAATGTATAGGGTCCGCTTTGTTTGTTACTACGGAGCAAAAGATAAGTTTCCATACCGTCCAAAAATTATATACTCATGTAAACGAAAATTTTATGCCGGGCTGTGTAAAGGAGTTGTTATAACCCAAATATTTTTCACGAACAAAATTTCATCCACCAGAGTGGAAAAAAACGCCCCAAAAAACAACAGGTTTTATCAGGAATTGATTGCCCTTTACGGTACATTTGCCATCCCTGAAAAACAGGGTTTGATCATTGATAAAACCAGGGTTCAGAACGACGAACAGAGTGCTTCGGTAAGGTCGGTAGGACCTGCCACGGCACTTAGCAGCCCGTAGTTACTGATGCCTGGCAAAAAATACAGAAGGAATACTAATGGACGATAATTTTCAACCGCAGGAAACTCAGGACAACGATCGCATCATCCCAGTAAATATTGAGGAGCAGATGAAGACAGCATATATCGACTACTCAATGTCGGTAATTGTTGGTCGTGCCCTCCCTGACGTAAGAGACGGGTTGAAACCGGTTCACCGCCGCATTTTGTACGCAATGAATGAGCTGGGTTTGCGCTATAATCGACCTTTTAAGAAATCAGCCCGTATTGTGGGAGAGGTTTTGGGTAAATATCACCCGCATGGGGATACAGCAGTTTATGATGCGATGGTGAGAATGGCGCAAGATTGGAATATGCGGTACACGCTGATCGATAAACAGGGAAATTTTGGTACACAAGACGGTGACGGTCCTGCTGCGATGCGGTATACCGAGGCCAGATTACAACGCCTTACTGAAAGCATGCTTGATGATCTTGATAAGGACACGGTAAATTTTCAACTGAATTTTGATGACACGGAAAAAGAACCAACGGTTCTCCCCACCCGTATTCCCCAATTGCTGGTAAATGGCTCGAGCGGGATTGCGGTAGGTATGGCAACGAATATGCTTCCTCATAACCTGAGCGAATCGATCGACGGTTGCATTGCTTATATCGATAACCGCGACATCCCGATCGAAGAATTGATGCGATATGTAAAGGCCCCGGATTTCCCTACCGGAGGAATAATTTATGGTATGGAAGGAGTGAAGGCGGCCATGCATTTAGGAAGGGGAAGAGTGGTTGTTCGGGGTAAAATGCATGTAGACACAAAGAGCAGTGGCCGTGAGCAGATCATCGTTACCGAGACCCCTTACCAGGTAAGCCGGGATGCATTAACCGAAAGAATAGGGGAGCTGGTAAATGAAAAAGTGATCGAAGGTATTGCGCATGTGAATAATGAATCCAATGAAAAAGAAGGAACACGGATCGTTATTGATCTCAGGCGTGATGCAATTGCCAATGTCGTCATCAACCAGCTTTACAAATACACAGAACTTCAAACATCATACGGTATCAATAATGTGGCCCTGGTAAAAGGAAGACCAAGAACGCTGACATTAAAAGATATGATCGTTGAATTTGTTGAGTTCAGGCATGAAGTGGTAGTACGTCGTGCAAAGTTTGAATTGAATGAAGCAGAGAAGAAAGCGCACCTGCTGCAGGGATACCTGATCGCACTGGATCATTTGGATGAAGTGATCAGCCTGATCAGGAGCTCTGCCACGCCTGATATAGCCAAAGATAAATTGATAAATGCGGGT
>JAICPX010000475.1 GCA_025929635.1 Chitinophagaceae bacterium | reverse complement strand
TGTCGAAACGAGGGGAGAAGTTGGGATACAAAGATAATGGTCAGGCATGGATTTTATTTTCCTTTTTTGGTGGTGTACCTGTTTCAGTGTATTCTGCGCTTCTGTGGCTAATTTTTTTGCCTCCCGATAGCTATCGGGAGAAACGCTGAAGCACAGAAGATTACAATTTTGGATCGTTCATGTTCGAGTTTCAGATAGCGCGTCCATTACTTTTCAGAAAGCATATCTAAAGCTTCCTGGAGTTCAGCTTCATTACCGGATAATACCAATAAACGATCACCGGCCATTAACCTGTCCGCTCCTGTAGGCTGGATATACTTGTCGTTCCTCTTTATTAATGTAATATATGTTGATGCAGGAAAGTGAAGATCAACAATTCTTTTCCCCACCACCGCTGATTCGCTGCCAAGGGTCACTATTTTTATTTCATTGTTAGAAAGGATAAGATCATCAGCAGACCCGGTTGCAATGGGTGGTTCTATTACCCGCAACCATTTCGCTGCTAATGGCAGGGTGGTTCCCTGCAACAAAACGGAAGTGATGGAAATAAAAAAAACAAGATTGAAGATCAGGCCTGCTTTATCAAGCCCGGCGATCATGGGGTAAGTAGCAAATACGATCGGCACCGCTCCACGTAAGCCCACCCATGAAATAAATAATTTGCTGCGAATGCTCGTTTTGGTAAATGCCAAACTGATAAAGACACCGGCTGGTCTTGCAATGAACATCAGGATAGCCGCGATCAACAAACCTACCGGCATCAGCGGAACAACTTTTGATGGAAAAACAAGCAGACCCAATGTCAGAAATAAAATGATCTGCATAAGCCAGGCCTGTCCATCATAAAATTTTAAAAGGCTTCGCTTATGAATAAAATCACGGCTGCCTAAGACCAATGCTGAAAGATAAATGGCCAGGAAACCATTGCCCCCGATGATTTGTGTTGCTGCATAGGTGAACATAGCCAGTCCTAATACCAGCACCGGGTAGAGTCCGTCACTACCTAATTTTAAATTATTGATCACCCAATGACTGATCCTGCCCATGCAATAACCCATGGTACCACCGATCAAAAACCCTTTTATCAGAATAAAGAAAAAACTCCATGAATCAAACTGTCCGCTCGCAATAATTCCTGTGAGTGTGATAGTAAGAAAATAAGCCATGGGATCATTACTACCACTTTCAAATTCAAGCACAGCTCCGATTTTTCCTTTTAATTTTGTCCCTTTATTGCGCAAAATAGAAAATACCGCAGCCGCATCGGTAGAAGAAACAACGGCGCCCAATAATAATCCTTCAAGCAGACTGAAATCAAGAATAAGGTGAACAAATATGCCAACAGTTAATGCCGTAATAAACACACCAATAGTAGAAAGTGAAATTCCACGCCATGCAATGGGTTTGATCACCTGCCAGTTTGTATCCAATCCGCCGGAGAACAATATAAAGTTGAGGGCTGTCACCCCAATGAACTGCGCAACGCCTGCATCATCGAAATAGATACCGCCGATCCCTTCAGATCCAGCCAGCACGCCAACGATCAAAAACAAAATGAGGGTGGGAACGCCAAAACGGCTGGAAACATTACCTGCCACAATACTGACAAGTAAAAGAAGCGAACCGATCAGTAATATATTTTCAGGCGATAGATCCATTTCCGGGTAAGCTGTTTTAAAAATTAAAGTTAACCACTGTCCGCCCGGGTCGTGATGCAAAAAATAGATATCCACGATTACCACGCGAATAACGACAAACTAATCGTGGGTTCCGTCATTACCAGGTTTTTTTCTTTACTAATTTGCAATGTACCAGTTTGAAAAAATTAAATTTTGAACGGTATAACTATGTGGTTCTATTATGAAGTTGTTTTACCCAGACAGTCAGTAAATATTTTGAAACTGATACAGCACTCCAATCATCGGCGCAACTCAGTTTGATAAATATACCCCGGAGCCACGATGGCAGAGAGTAACACAGAGAAATTACCCTGTGAATCTTAGTGTCTTTGTGCCTCCGTGGTTCCATAAAATCAAATTCAGATACTGCCAGATCAAATCCGACTCATCTATTGAAGTAACTTTAGGCAGGAATCATGATATAAACACAAAATCTTTGAAACATGAGCACTAAATTTCTTTTACCGCTAAAGACAAAGTTTCCCACTATCAATGATGAACGAATGCGGTCGCTGCATGATAAGGCAGCCCCTATCGTTGCAGCTCTGAAAAAACCGCTGCCTGAAAAAAATAATATGATATTATTTATTGGTGGACCCGGAACAGGCAAGAAAACATTGGCAACGCTGATCGGTGAGCAAGCGGGTAAAGATGTGTACAGAATTGATCTTTCCATGATCGTATCTAAATACATTGGCGAAACGGAAAAAAACCTTGAGTTGGTATTTGCCAGGGCCGGGAATAAAGGATGGATATTGTTTTTTGATGAAGCAGATGCGTTGTTTGGAAAAAGAACCGGTGTGCGGGATGCGCATGATAAATACGCTAACCAGGAAGTTGCGTATTTGCTGCAAAGAATCGAAGACTATAATGGTGTCGTTATACTGGCGACAAATATGAAGAACAATATTGATGATACGTTTACAAGGAGATTTCAAACCGTTATCAGATTTCCTTTTAAATAAATCCTGTGCCTTAACAGATTCACTCATTTAAAAAGAGAGAAGTATCCTCAACTTTTCTTTTAAAACCGATGTTGCGTCATGGTGGAATATTTTCATCATGCCCGGCAAGTGTCCTTTCAATCTTTTCGAGTTGTAGCAAAATGTTTTTGTGTGTCATGATAAATTCACGCATCCTTGTAAATATTCTTACGATCCGGAAATTTACCCGTATAGCTCTTTCACTTTTCAAAACAGAAGAGAGCATCCCTGTTAAACCATGACAAAATCAGGACAAGAAGAATTTGGCCACGTCTTTCATTTCATGTACCTTCTCATTCTCAAAACCTGTTCTGAGCTTCAATCAATCCCGTCGATAATTAGGAACGACATTTTGTCTCTCTCTACATCTTTTGCAAAAAACCTTTTATTAAGACCGCTAATAAAATATGTGGTGGATAAACTTATCTACGATATGAGCGTACAAGAACTCGAAAAGTCAATTCAGCTAAAGGAAATAGAATACAGGGAGGCAATTAAGGCTAAGAAAGTATTCTCGGAAGTAAAGAAAATAATGGAACAGAAAAGAACAATGGAAAAACTGTTATTACAACATTTACAAAGGAGCTAATTAGATTTTTTCTTTGTACCGGCTTTTTACTTTTGGTGCAGGGTTATTAGTTTCGCCGGGCCCCGCACATGAACACTCCATGATTTATAGTTACATCATATATTGAAATGACTGCCCATTTGCCCTGGGACCGGCGGACCCGATAGCAATCGGGACGGTTTCGCCCTGATTTTTTTGGTTCTTAATAAAACTTCTTAATAATAATTTTTGTTCCATTTACCTTATTACGCAGATCGCTTTGTGAAATGTACATTGTCCCAACTAAGTCGGGTCGGGGGAAGTGATTCGATCATAAACTGTTTTAAAGCGGGTGGAATTGACCGGCTTCTTTAGAAATGTTGCCGGCCTGTCATGGGCGAAAAACAGGGCGCCAATACATTCTTCAGAGATCGGTGTGTTTATTTTTTTCGCTAAGCATTCGACCAATCCTTT
>JAICPX010000070.1 GCA_025929635.1 Chitinophagaceae bacterium | reverse complement strand
TCATAATGCCTCAAGTCGTTCAGCCCGGCCGGGTAAATGTCTTTTACTAAGGGGAGGAACAATACACCAGATCCGGTAGCCTCCAATAATAAAATGTCTTTCTCGAGTGTAATTGGATATTTCTTAAAATCCTCCGGGTCATTGAACTGAGTAGGGTTCACAAAAATGCTCGAGACGACGAGATCGTTTTCCTTTTTAGCCGCCTCAATCAATGAAATATGTCCTGCATGCAGTGCTCCCATTGTCGGCACAAAGCCGATCTTTTGTTTGGCAGATCTGTTAGTTTCAAGGAAGTTATGTAAGGTGCCAGGCTTCTTAAAAATTATCATAATGAACGTGATTCTCTTAGGTTTTGTAAATCAAGTTCGGAATAAAAGGATTACTTTTGCGGCCAATCCCCAAAAACCTCTGTTTTCGGGCTTAAACTAAACACATAAGATGTCAGCAAAGAAAAGGATATTATTCATTGCCAATGAAATGTCACCCTATTTGGAGCTTACAGAGTTTTCAGAAATAGTGAACAGACTGGCAATAAAATCAAACGATTCCGGCTTTGAAGTAAGATGCATTATGCCCCGTTTTGGAGTGATCAATGAGCGTCGGCACAGGCTCCATGAAGTTGTACGTCTTTCCGGCATAAATGTATCAATTGATAATGATGATCTGCCGTTACAGATCAAAGTGGCTTCACTTCCCAATGCAAGATTGCAGGTATATTTTTTAGATAATGAAGACCTTTTCAAACGGAAGTATGTGTTTTATGATGAGCATGAAAAATGGTATGACGACAATGACCTCCGGACTGTTTTCTTTTGCAAAGGTGCGCTTGAAACAGTAAAAAAATTCGGATGGCCGCCAGACATCATTCATTGCAGCGGTTGGATGACCTCCCTGATCCCCGTTTACCTGAAAACCGTTTATAAGAAAGAACCCGTATTCTCACACAGCAAGATAGTATTCACGGTGGGCCCCACTGTATTCAAGGAAAAATTAGGGTCACAATTTCTGAAGAAAGCGTTGATCCATCCTACCATTAAAGAAAAGGATCTCGAACCTTTCAAAGAAACGACCAATACCGCATTATATCGTGGCGGCGCCACATATGCAGATGCGATAACGTTTGGTGCTGAGAAAGTAGAAAAGAAATTGTTGGATGAGTTCATAAAAGTTCGCGGTAAGAAGACTTTACCGTATAATGCCGAGTCTGATTTAACAGACTATTTACAATTGTATAACGACCTTGCGGGCAAGTAAAAATTCTCCGCAAGGAGTCCTATGGACAATATCAATTACCCTGATTTCCAAAAAAAACTCTTGTGACAATTAGACAATTTCGCTTTATACTTTTCAGCTTTTCTTTACTGCTCTTAATCACTTCCTGCAAAAAATTGAATGAGGCCACTGATCTTGGAGATGATATTCTTCCGGGTATTGATGGCGTGAATACTTTTGATACCACATTAACGGTCGAAGCTTATAATTCGATTTTTGATCCTTTAAAAGATTCGGTCTATATCGGCGCAGGCTCCGATCATATTTTAGGGAGTGTAACCAATGACCCCTTCTTTGGTAATACCGATGCATCGATATTTTTACAATTAAAACCCGAGGTGTTTCCCTGGACTTTTAATGGAGTTAAAAAAGATAGTCTTTACATTGATTCTGTCGTGATGGTATTAGGATGGACCGGTAACTGGGGTGACACTACGGTTCTTCAGCGTGTAAGTGTGTATGAAATGGACCAGTTAAATGTGTTCAGGGCCGACTCATTTTACCTGGTGCGCAATCGATCTTTTATATATTCCAATCTTTTGGGCACCAAAGATTTTTACCCTTTTGAGTTAAACGATTCACTGAAATCATTTCAGGATACCACTGCAGGACAGCTTAGGATCAGGCTGGATAATAGTTTTGGAAGAAGATTGCTGGATTATGACTCAACCAATGCCTATAAGACAGATTCTGCATTCAGTACATATGTAAAAGGGTTTGCGATTGTGCCAGATGCTTCACAGGGAGATGCGTTAATGAGTTTTGCTCTTTATAATAATCCTAAGACAAAACTTGCGATCTATTACAGGTTCACTAAGGGCGGGCAGGATGATACCACGGTAAATTATTTCGGATTTACCGCGAATTCGGCACATCATAATTATATAAACAGGAATTTTTCCGGTTCACCACTAGCAGCAGCCTCTGCGTCCCCATCTGAAGACCCGTTAATCTACTTAATAAATACGCCTGGCAGTTATGCCACAGTAAAAATTCCAGGGTTAAGAAATATGAGTAACCGCATTATCAACCGTGCGGAATTTATCGTTGAGCAGGTCTACGATATATCGGATAATATTTTTACCCCACCAGATGGGATTTTGCTGGACGTTTATGACAGTTCATTATCCGACTATAAATATGTTCCTTATGATTTCATACCGGATAATTCAGGAGCCGGGTTAGCGGCGTTTGGCGTCTACGGCAGAAACACGACAGATGGATCCGGGAACCCTATCAGGGTTTGGAAATTCCCGATAACAAGATATATTCAAAACATACTGACCAACAAAGAACCTTTACATGATTTCAGGCTTGTATCTTCGGTAGCCATCACGGAGCGACTAAGGGCAGGTTATTCCAGTAATACGGGAGACTATACATATTTCCAGTCTCTGATAAACTCAAAATATGCATTCGGAAGAGTGAGAGTAGGGGGAGGCAATCATCCAACACAGCGAATGCGACTGCGGATAGTTTATACGAAAATTTAGTGGATAAACTAAAAATATTGAATTTGATCGGGTGCTATCTTTGCACCCGATTTTAATTTAAAACTTACTATGCCATACTTATTTACATCCGAAAGCGTATCCGAAGGCCACCCGGATAAAGTAGCTGACCAGATCAGCGATGCACTTATTGATAATTTTTTAGCGTATGATCCCCAAAGCAAAGTGGCTTGCGAAACATTGGTCACAACAGGCCAGGTTGTGCTTGCCGGGGAAGTAAAATCCAACAGTTACCTGGATGTGCAGGACATTGCCCGTGATGTGATCCGCAGCATCGGCTATACTAAATCGGAATACATGTTCGAAGCGAATAGCTGCGGAATACTTTCAGCTATTCATGAACAGAGCGCAGATATCAATCGGGGCGTTGACAGAAAAGTAACCAAGTTGTCGTTTGATGCAAAAGCAGATGCGCAGGGAGCCGGCGACCAGGGAATGATGTTTGGCTATGCCACCCGTGAGACCGACAATTACATGCCGTTGGCCCTGGACCTTGCTCATAAAATTTTGCAGGAGCTTTCAAGAACACGTCGCGCCGAAAAAGAAATGAAATACCTGCGTCCGGATGCAAAGAGCCAGGTGACCATCGAATATGATGATAATAACAGCCCGATCCGGATCGATACGATCGTTGTTTCTACCCAGCATGATGATTTTGATACCGACAAAAAAATGTTGGAGAAGATCCGCCAGGATGTTATCAATATCATTGTTCCAAGAGTAAAGAAACAATGCAAGCCTTCAATTCAAAAATTATTCAACGATAAAATAACATATCACATCAATCCAACCGGGAAATTTGTGATCGGTGGCCCGCATGGCGATACTGGTTTAACAGGTCGCAAGATCATTGTTGATACCTATGGTGGTAAGGGCGCACATGGTGGTGGTGCGTTCAGCGGTAAGGATCCAAGCAAGGTTGACAGAAGTGCGGCATATGCCACACGTCACATAGCAAAGAACCTGGTCGCAGCCGGGCTTTGTGATGAAGTGCTGGTACAGGTCTCTTATGCGATCGGGGTGGCAAAGCCTTGTGGTTTGTTCATCGATACCTATGGCACAGCAAAAGTTGATATGACCGATGGTGAAATTGCAAGAAAGGTTGAAAAGATATTTGATATGCGTCCTTATGCAATTGAGCAACGTTTAAAATTGCGGAACCCAATTTATGCAGAGACTGCTGCCTATGGTCATATGGGTCGGGAACCAAAGGTTGTAACTAAAATCTTCAATAAAGGAAAAGACAATGAAAAGAAGGTGGAAGTTGAACTCTTTACATGGGAGAAATTGGATATGGTAAATGCCGTCAAAAAGGAGTTTGGATTATAGGGCTAAGAGGAAAAAATAGAGAAGGAGAAAAAGAATTGGTATGCTCCACTCTGATCATTTCTGATATTCTGACAAAAATAGTTTATCAAAAGAGGCAACTATCGCCTCTTTTCTCTTTTTCTCCTTTGATCTCTTAGCTTATTTTTGAAAAGTGAAAAGTTTCAGACAACCCCAACGTCCCAAGAAAAGTTCATTGGTCATTGGAAGGAAGGCGGTAAGGGATGCATTGCAAACCGGTGTGCAGCTGGATAGAATATACCTTGACACCAAAGCTGTAGGTGATGAGATCATACAAATAAAAAAGTTAGCTTCTCAACATGCAATTCCCGTCAATTTTGTCCCAACTGCCAGGTTGAATAGCTTCAATGTAACCGATCATGAGGGAACAATTGCTCAACTTGCAAAAGTTCAATACCAGGAGCTGCAGGACATCATTTCCTTTGTTACTGAAAAAGGCGAAAGCCCTTTGTTTTTAATCCTTGACGGCATAACGGATATAAGGAATATTGGTGGTATGGCAAGAACAGCCTATTGCACCGGGGTACACGCCATTATCATTCCGGATAAGGGAGTGGGAGCATTGAATGAAGATGCCATATTAACTTCCGCAGGAGCTTTAGAAAAGATTCCTGTTTGCCGGGTGAATAGTTTGATGAAAGCCGTTGATGAACTTCATCTGAATGGAATAAAAGTTTATGCAACAGAAATGAAAGCCGAAAGGAATTTTTCTGATATGGATTATACAGCACCGTGTGCTATTGTGATGGGTAGTGAAGAGAAAGGAATTTATCCAGCCTTGTTGAAAGTGTGTGATGAAAAGATAAAAATACCAATGGCTGGCGGATTTGAATCGTTGAATGTTTCCGTTGCTACCGGTATTATACTGTATGAAACCATGAGACAACGCTACTCATTGCAGCCAAAGTGATCAAAAGCTCCAGTTGACAAATGGAAGCCTGCGTTTACTATTTACATTCCATAAACCGATCTGCACACCCTTCAAATGCTTACAGATATTCAATAGACCTATCTGGAGACCTTTGCCTTGACAAGCCCGGTTCGCAAGGCGGAAATCGTTACTCCGCTGAAATCGTCAATTAGATTCTGCGAACCGGTTATTATCAATCCTTTTGTTCTTATTTGCGGTAGAAGTAAAATCCCGATCTTGCCGGCATATAATCCCTCCCCTTAAACTTTACCTGTTCACCATTTTTTATGAAATATACGTTTTGATATACGGGATCCTGTCCATTCAGAACCTGGCAGGACGGTGAGATGGCCATCACTGTGAATAATATAGTTTTCATGTTTAAAGATTTGAAATAACGCTCATCTTGATTTGAGTCAGGCAGTCGGACTCCGGATCTTTAACTGTGTTCTTATTACCTGGATTACCCATCATTTTTAAAAACCGGTAATGCGAACGTATCGCCCCGGGCAAGCTCAATTTGTTATACTGCACATTAAATTCCTTTGCGTTCTTTTCAATGAGCAATGATATTTCGGGATAAGTTGTGTGAGGCAGTTTAGGATAAAGATGGTGTGCTGCATGAGCATTGAATCCGCCTAAGAACCAATTACAGATCTTACTTGCCGGAGCATAGTCAAGTGACGTCGCCAATTGGTGGGCATAATAGTCACCGGGCAGATCCCCAGCTTCATTCCTTTGCGGAAATTGTGTTTCCATGCACAAATGCGTAGCGATCAGCACATGTATAAAGAACAATGAAAGACAAATATGCATGATCAAAAAAGCCAATAATGTGCTGCTTGTTTCATAACCGGAAATAATTGGAATTACTAAGATGAAAACTATATAGAAGAGTTTCCAGAAGAATAACAGCGCATATTCTTTGGCCTTGTGCTTTTTATTCTGAAGGTTGGCAACTTTCTTTTTGAATAAATAAAAAAAATCCTTGAATAAGAACCAATGCAGGGAATAGATGCAATAAACAGCAATCGCATATATATGCTGATACCGTTGCCATTTTTTTAAAGGATGCTGAGGAGAAAGCCGGAGGAATGGATTATCATCGATATCGGCATCACACCCATCTACATTTGGAAAAACATGATGCGAGGAATTGTGGCGGATCTGCCACAAGTATGCATTGGTGCCCTGCAAATTGAACGTTAGGTGATAGAACCAATAGTTTACTTTTTTACTTTTTGAAAAGGAATTATGGCAAGCATCATGTGAGACATTAAAAGCAAGTAATATTCCTGTTATTCCAATTAGTACATAATTGAAAGCGAGAGATAGAAATGAAGCATGTTCAATTATAAAAAGCAGGCAATAAGAGGCTGCAAAAAGTAAGATATAAAACAACGCCTTTATATAGAGCAATCTCGTTGCCTTTTTTATCAGGCGGGTGTTAACAAGCATTTCACCGACTTCTTTGTTTAAAGCCTTGAAAAATAGAGATGACGAACCCGATTGAAATTTTATCTTATTCATAATTTACTTTTTAATGTTGGGTAAAATGAACCATCATTTACTACGGCATAAAAAAAGATGGACCATTGTCTATAGGTTTAATTGGAGACTTATTGAGTGGTATGAAATATTGCTTTGCTGCTGTGGAGTTATCAGTAATGCTTCGCGCTTCATCGAGATATTTGCCTTGCTGTTGGTAATTGCGGATGAAATGAAAAAGTATAAACTTGCCGCTGCCATTCCCATGCCCCCCAGCATGATAATAGCTCCGTACCCGTTTTTATCCCTGGCATGTTCAAGTGCATACGCTCCGGCTCCAAAACAAACAGCACCACTTCCCAGTAAGATCAGGCCGGTATTTCTTTGTTTCTTACTTTTTTTGAGGTGATCGTTTGCCTGCCAGTTTAGAGTGGCTACTGATTGTGTGCTTTCTTTGAACAGATTACCGGCTAATTGATCCTGTGAATGACTTGCGATCGAAATCAGAAAACAAAAACATAAAAAATTGGGGTTTACTACATATAGTATTTTCATAATTTTTTTTTTAAAGGGTTACTTAAAAAGATCAAACTCAAGTCTTGACAAATTCTTAGAAATATTTTTTTGATTCGCCTTTTTTTCCAGGTAAGATTTTGTAACAAGAGCCAGGTTCCCGTAGCTGTCTAAAGCGACGTTATTAATTTGAGAAAAGGTTTGTGTAGCAGCATCGTACTCATTCCATTTGGCAACATTTTCCCATGCCGGACGATAACACACATCACGATACAATTTCTTCCTGGGGAATCCGGCAACCGCAGTCTTGTTATCATTAAAGATCCCGGGTTTTGTCATCACCCAGCTTTCACTTCCATAGATCTTAGCTTGCGGGAAAAATTTTGCCAATCCGATCATCAACGAATCGCCATTCATACGGGTTGTATCCCTGTAATCAACAGATGAACGATGATAGGTGGCGCCACCATAGCAGGAACCGATTATCAATTTTGTATGCTCAGTTGCATAGCTGGAAAGCCTGTCAAACGCTCCTTTAATCGTTGAATCATGTATGGTTTTATAACTTATTTCATCGTGGCCTATATAAAAAAGTGAATAACCCTTTTTGTAAGACCCATGTGAGTCGAACCAAATTGTTCCGATGGTGGCATGGTATTTTTCAAGGCGATGCCGGATCTTGGAACCAGCCTCGTCAGCATCTCTTACAATTACTGCCACAAACTTCTTTGGTCTGAAAAGGCTTTTGATCTTTGTGCGCAAAACGTTAAACCTGGTGGCTGGATCAAATTTTCCTTTCTTTCTTTTTGCAATGACAAAAAAATTGAGCGTGCCCTTTTTTACAATCGGGGTTGGCCCGGTTATTTGAATTGAGATGTTGTCCTGGGCAGAAGCGGTAAATAAGAACGAACTTAACAGGAATGCGGTGAGGAAGCTTGTTGGTTTCATAACTGTTGATTTTGTTTCGGCACAAACCTATTTTGCCAACAAGCCCGGTAAAAACGGGAATCGGAACCGTGATCACCTGGTTTCTGAGGAATTCGTATTTATCAGCTGCGCTACCGTACCCGGTTTGTAGTATTCCATTGCTTCTAACAAAGCATTAAGAATTCATTATCGGTTTTCCGTAAACGAAATTTAGTTTTTACGGAAAATCAATTATTTTCATTTCAGGATGGAGAACAACGAACTGCAACTTGAGTTTTTTAACTACCTAAGAAGCACATTACCAGTACATGTGTCATTGGCCGATGAGCTTTGCGATCTGTTAAATATCAGTGCAGATAGTGCTTACCGAAGACTTCGGGGTGAAAAATCACTGGCCTTTTCTGAACTAAAGATCATTTGCGAAAAATTTCACGTTTCGCTGGACCAGGTGTTGAATTTGCAAAATGATACGGTTGCTTTCAGGGCGCCTGACCTTGTTGCACATCATGCCACTTTCGCTGATCACATGCGCAACATTCTGCAGGGCGTGATGTTTTTCCATCAGTTCAAGGACAGGAAAATGATGTACCTGTGCAAAGATGCTCCTTTCTGGTATTTTTATGTGTTTCCCGAACTGGCTGCGTTTAAAACATTTTTCTTTTTAAGATCATTAAGAAATGAAGCTACAGTTCTGAATAAAAAGTTTTCCTTGAAAGAGTTTCCGTTTGACGATTGTTTTGCAATTGGTCAGCAGATGCTTAAGGCATTTAATGAGATTCCTTCTGAAGAACTTTGGAACAATGAAAGCTGGAACAGCACCATTAACCAGGTTGCCTATTATCGTGATGCAGGAATCTTCAGCTCAAAAGAAGATTGTGAGAAAATCATTGATTCGATCCTGAAGACAATTGATCATCTTGAATTACAGGCAACAGCCGGACAAAAGTTCATGCCCGGTGATTCCGACTTGAAATACAGGGCGCCTATACAATGTTATGTAAACGATCTGATCATTGGCAACAATACAATTTACGGCCAGGTGGACGGGAATAAAATTTCATGGATTACCTATAGTGTATTGAATACCCTGGTAACAAAAGACAAACGGTTCAACGATCATCTCTTTCAGAACTTTTATACCCTGAGGAGTCGATCAACCCTGGTTAGCGGTACCGGTGAGCGGGAAAGAGTACGCTTCTTTAATTCACTTCGGGATAAGGTAAATACATTAAGAAAATAAATTCATGGTTTACCTTTGCTGCAAATGAATTCCGGTATAAAACTTATTGAATGTCCACGGGATGCCATGCAGGGCTGGAAGAATTTTATTCCAACCGAAAAGAAGATCAGGTACATTAATTCATTATTAAAAGTTGGATTTGACACGATCGATTTTGGAAGTTTTGTTTCGGCAAAAGCAATTCCACAAATGGCGGACACGAAGGAAGTAGCCTGTAGGCTGGAGCCGGGAGTCAGTAGTACGAAGTTACTTGCCATTATTGCTAATCTCCGTGGAGCTGAAGAAGCTGCTGTCTTCGATCAGATCGGTTATTTCGGTTTTCCATTTTCAGTTTCAGAAACATTTCAACAGCGAAATACAAATTCGTCGGTTGAAGAATCTTTGAAAAGGGTGGAAGAGATTCAGAACCTTTGCATCAATAAAAATAAGAAGCTGGTCGTCTATATTTCCATGGCTTTCGGCAACCCCTACGGGGATCCCTATGATGAGGACATTATTTTTAACTGGGTAGAAAAACTTGTCGAGCTGGATATCGAGATCATTTCATTGGCCGATACAGTTGGAGTAGCAAGCCCGGAACAGGTTTATGATATGACCAGTTATTTGATTGAATCATTACCGTCCACCGAAGTTGGAGTTCACCTTCACTCAACTTTCGAAAACTGGCAGGAGAAATTAAAGGCGGCGATAAAAGCAGGTTGTAAAAGATTTGATGGAGCGCTAAAAGGAATCGGAGGTTGTCCAATGGCAGATGATGAATTGGTGGGGAATATGAATACTGAATGGATGATCAATTATTTTGAAACAAAAGGAATTAGCCCCGGAATAAATAAAAATGCATTACTTGACAGCCTGGCTATCGCTGAAGAAATTTTTGTTTGATAAATATGCAATTTCAAGTTCCAATTACTATAAAATCGCCTGAGACACGGATCAACTATCGTGACAGGATCCTGCTTACAGGTTCATGCTTTACTGAACATATAGGCAACTCATTGGCTGAGTTAAAATTTTCTGTTCTTCAAAACCCGAATGGAATTTTATTTGATCCACGAAGTGTTTGTAATTCATTGATCTCGTATATTGACAACAGACAATATAAAAAAGAGGATCTGTTTTATCTAAATGAAGTTTGGAATAGCTGGGAGCATCATTCAAGGTTTTCAAATATTGATGCAAACGAAGGATTAAGAATAATCAATGAATCGCAGCAACAAGCTCATGACTTTTTAAAAAGGGCTGATTGGCTAATTATAACGCTGGGCTCATCGTTTTCCTATCGCCTTACATCAGGGTTTTCAAAAGTCTCCACAAACGGGGGCGACCCGATCACTATCGGGATAGAGGGGACCGGAGTAGCTAACTGTCACCGGGCGCCATCTCAGTGGTTCAATAAATACCTGCTGACTATTGAGGAAATCATTTCATTACTGGATGCAGCTTATCATCGGTTAAAACAATTTAATTCAAAGCTGAAAATAATTTTTACGATCAGTCCGGTCCGCCATATTCGTGATGGGGTGATCGATAATAACAGGAGTAAGTCAAGATTGATCGAGGCGGTTCATCATATGGTGGACAAATTCCCGGGGCTTTATTATTTCCCGGCATATGAATTGGTGATCGATGTTTTGAGGGATTACCGGTTTTATGATATTGATATGGTTCATCCTAATTACCCCGCAACTGAATATGTGATGGAAAAATTCAATGAGAGCTTTATTGATGAAGCATCGCAGCTGTTAATGGAGGAGGTGAAAAAGATAATTACCGCGAGAAAGCATAAAGCTTTTCAGCCAGATACGAATGCACATAAAAGTTTTTTGAAAGCACATTTCGACAAGGCAAAAGAATTACAATCTAAATATTCTTTTCTGGATCTTAACGACGAATTAAATTATTTCAAGAATTCATAAATCACTTTTGGCTTATGAGCGCTAAAGCCCCCATGGTGGTTTCAAAATCTTTAGTAACCACGACCTGAAGGTCGTGGCAATTAAATAGAGAACTTGCCTGATTGAATAGGGGGACACGGTTGCCACGGCCTTTAGGCCGTGGACAATGATATTTCAAGAATTCATAAATCATCTTTTTGGCTTATTCCCTTTTATTTATAAGGGGTTAAAGCCCACCTTTTAGTTTTGTTTTTGCGTAACCCCAGCCTTAAGGCTGGCGTTAAAAATGCAACCCCCTATGATGATGGGCTTTAGCCCCGGCTGGTTTCAAAAGCTCTTGTAACCACGACCTGAAGGTCATGGCAACTAAATAGAGGACTTGCCTGATTGAATAGAGGGACACAGTTGCCACGGCCTTTAGGCCGTGGACAATGATCGCCGAATAGTCAGAAAGGGCTTTAGCCCTTTTGATCTAAAATTTTATAAACATTCTTCTGATAATACTTTTCACCTGGTCTTAAAACCGTATTTGGAAAAAATGGAATATTGATCGCATTGGGATGCTTATGTGTTTCCAAACAAAACCCTGAAAAAGGCCTGTAATCAATTCCATTTTTTGCGTTTGGAATATTTAGTCCTTGCCCGGTATAGAATTGTATTGCCGGTTCAGTAGAAAAAATCTGCAACGTAATTCCTGACTGTTGAGACCTGGCTTCAGCGACTAAACTAAGATCGTCCGTTTTAGTGTCAATTATAAAACATTGATCATAGCCGTTTGCTTTATCCCAGTCCATATCGATGGCCTTAAAGATCATAAAATCGTACATGTTGTCTTTCACTGCTATAAACTCGCCGTTACAAACTAATCCTTCGTCCTGTGCGAGTATGTAAGACCCATTAATTCTCAATTCATGGTCTTCGATTGTCCCAATCCCGTTATTTAGATTGAAATAGCTGTGGTGAGTGAGATTTATAGCTGTCGGTTTATCGGTTGTCGCGATAAATTCATAACACAGTTCATTTTCATTATTTAACTCAAAACGAATAATTGTTTCAAGATTTCCAGGAAAACCTTCTTCATCATCTTTGCTCAGGTACCTGAATTCAAGAACTGATTCCGTAAATGAAACTATTTGCCATGTCTTTTTATCAAAACCTTCCTTGCCTCCGTGCAACATATCAGCACCCATGTTTTGGGTGAGTTGGTATTCCTTTCCGTCTAAAACAAATCGTCCATTTTTGATCCGGTTTGCATAACGACCGCATGCCGCACCGAGATAAGCATAGTTTTTCAAATACCTGTCAGATAAATAATCCTCCACGTTATCAAAGCCAAGTACAATATCATTAATGGAACCATCGGGCATTTTTACCCTGAACGAAGTAATAATGGCACCGTAATTGGTTATGGAAACTGTGGTGTCATGCTTATTTGTTAATGTAAACAAATAAATATCTTCACCATTGGAATTCTTAAAACAAAATTTTTGTTGAATGGCCATAGACAAGGTGAATACGGATGCAATAATAAAAGAATTTTCAACACAGTTTGGTAAGACACCCGATCATATTTTCTTTTGCCCGGGCCGCGTAAACCTGATTGGTGAACATATTGATTACAATGGTGGAAAAGTGATGCCCTGTGCAATTTCGTTGGGAACATGGTTGGCTGTATCAAAAAACAACAACAAGTTGCTCCGGTTCAGTTCTCTCAACTTTCCGGAAAAAGCAGATTTTCACTTGCAGGACTCATATTCCAGGACAGGTAAAGAGTGGTTCAATTATCCTTTAGGAGTGATTAATGAAATTGTTCAAACCGGTGATCACATATCGGGTTTGGATATGTTGTATTATGGCAATCTGCCAATCGGGGCTGGGTTATCTTCATCTGCTTCAATTGAAGTAGTGACAGGTTTTGCATTGAGCAAATTATTTGCCATAAAAATTCCGGGTAAAGAGTTGGCATTAATGGGAAAGAAGGCGGAGAATGAATTCATCGGTGTCAATTCCGGTATCATGGATCAGTTCGCGGTAGTGATGGGAAAGAAGGATAAGGCGATACTTTTGAATTGTGATACACTAGAATACGAATACTTACCTTTTGATACCGGCGACCACATATTGGCAATCATCAACAGCAATAAAGAAAGAAAACTTGCCGATTCAAAATACAATGAACGCTTTGCGGAATGTGGTAAAGCGCTGAAAGCTCTAAAAAAAGAATTAAAAGTCGACAATCTTTGTGATATCAGCCTTAGTGATTTTGAAGAACATCGTCATCTCATCAATGATCCGGTTTTAGACAAACGGGCATTGCATGTGATCAGTGAAAACTTCAGGGTCGGGGAGGCAAGGGATGCATTGAAAATAAATGACCTTGTGAGTTTTGGTAAAGAAATGTATGCTTCGCATCAATCGTTAAAGGATTGGTACGAAGTAAGCGGAAAGGAGCTGGACACCATTGTTGAATTTTGTAGGACGTATGATGAATGTATTGGTGCAAGAATGACAGGTGCAGGTTTTGGTGGTTGCGCTATTGCGTTAGTGAAAAAAGATAAGTTTGATGATTTTTCATCTAAGCTTGTTATTTATTATCAAGGAAAGATCGGTTATGAGTGTGATGTGTTTGCATCTGATATTGGAGATGGGGTTAGAGAATTAAAATAGCTCAATTTTTT
>JAICPX010000062.1 GCA_025929635.1 Chitinophagaceae bacterium | reverse complement strand
TAAAGATTATTATTCAAATAACAATTTCATAAAAATGAAGAACATAAACCTGTTCGTTATATTATTTTTCTTGTTGATCAATTTGAGCTGTCGCGAAAATGAGACTGCAAAGAAAGAACCTGCCAAACCACAAATTGCAGAGATCAAATTTCAAAGTGAGAGAATTGATGCAGGTATTGTGGACGGAAAAACAAATGTAAACACTGACTTCAAATTTTACAATACCGGTACTATCCCTCTTGTGATAAATGAAGTAAGGGGCAATTGTCATTGTGTGCAAGGAACGAAACCGGAAAAACCCATAGAACCAGGTGATTCGTCAGTAATAAGTGTTTCATTTGATCCCGTTGGAATATCCGGCACCTTCCAGCGGACACTCATGGTTCGATCGAATGCAACTACAGATTCAGTCCAGCTATATATTACAGGTGATATACAACGAGACCCAAAAGAAAAAACTAAAAAATCTCATTGACAATTTTTTTGCCGTTACAGCTGTATTAAATCTCCTTTACCAAAGAGAATGGATAATACCGGCACCATTTACCATGGTAACTTTGCATTTTCCCAACCAAACAACAAAGGCACTGAAATCTTTCCAATTTGCCTGCGCTTGCTGCCAATGGTCCTGTAATCCCTCCGGTCCTTCGTATACTTCCGCTAATATAAATACAGTGTTGCCCGTTGGTTTAGTGTTTGGATCCATTGGATTTTCCATTTCGGCGGCTTTTGAAACATCATAGGTTAACAACGCTTTGTTTCCATCTTTGTAATGAGTTCGTTCCATCCACTCAGCATGTGATTTAAATAATTGTTCCCCAGCAGATACATCGCCAGCTGCCGCAGATATGACCACTAGAAATTGTAATTTTCCGGAATGTGACATGATTAAAAGTTTAAATTAAAAAAAACTGGTTTCAGTGTTCTCCTTTCCAGGCTACCATAAATCTTTGATAGGAATTAAATATACGATAATACTCAGTCCATCCTCTGGATTGGTAGTTAGTCCCGATAGCTAATGGGATCAGCAACAACCGCGGCCGGGGCTTCAGTTGTTGAGAAACGATCAAAAAAGCGCGCAAAAAACTCTCTTGACTGTCCAGGAAGTGACAGTATAAACGTACTACAATGATTTGTTACCGTTTTGCTTACCTTTCTGTTACAATCTGCTTTAATGTCTCAAACCCGCCAACTCGCTGCCATCATGTTCACCGACATTGTCGGTTACACAAGTATGATGCAGGCCAATGAAGAGAAGGCAGTGGCGGTAATTAAACATTATAACTCCTCGCTGGAAAAATTAGTAAGCCGGTATAGCGGCCGGGTGTTAAACTATTATGGAGATGGCAGTCTTTGTATTTTTCCCAACGCTACTGATGCGGCCAATTGTGCACTGGAACTACAAAACGAATTGAAGAACGATCCAAAAGTTCCGTTGCGCATCGGTTTACATATCGGTGAAGTTTTTTTTGAGAATGAAAAAGCGCTGGGTGATGGAGTGAATGTTGCTTCCCGTGTCCAGTCACTCGGACAGGATAATACGATCCTCGTTTCCGGTGAATTTTATGATAAAATAAAAAATAATCCTTCGCTTTCCACGGTCCCGCTTGGCCGATTCGATTTTAAAAATGTTGTTACCAGCCTGGAAATATTTGCTATCAGCAATGAAGGATTGTCTATTCCGCAGCGAAGCAAAATGGAAGGGAAGCTAAAGAAAAGTACCGGAAAGAAACGCATCGTTATCACTGCATCGATTATCATCCTTCTTGGTACAGCTGGTTTTTTAGTTTATAAGAATCTCTCTACGGACAAAGCTGAACCTGTATCGAACGACCAGTCCATTGCCGTACTCCCTTTTGTGGATATGAGCCCGGCTAAAGACCAGGAATATTTAAGTGATGGTATGAGCGAAGAATTATTAAATCACCTATCAAAGATCCAGGGTTTAAAAGTGATATCGCGTACGTCATCGTTTTCTTTTAAAGGAAAGAACGTGGATGTCCGGAAGATCGGCGAGAACCTCGGTGTCGCCAATATCCTGGAAGGCAGTATTCGCAAATCGGGTAATACGATCCGTATTACCGCACAATTGATCGAAGTAAGCAATGGGACGCATCTTTGGTCCGAAACTTATGACCGGGAGATGAAGGATGTATTTGCTTTACAGGATGAAATTTCAAAGATGATCGTTGACATTTTAAAGATCAAGCTGAGTGGCAAACAAACAAACCAGTTAGCAGGGAGTTTCACAAAAAACACTGAAGCCTACGAAGACTACCTGAGAGGGCGTTATCACTGGAATACAAGGACAGATGAAGGCATAAAAAAAGCAATTGGATATTTTGAAGATGCAATAAAGAAAGATTCCGGTTATGCAGCCGCATATTCGGGGTTGGCAGACACCTATCTGACTCTTTATGACTATGAGTTAATGTCATTTGATGAATCAACTGCTAAAGCAAAAGATGCGGCGCAACGGGCATTAAAGATTAATGAGAATCTTGCCGAGGCACATAATTCTCTTGCGCACATCGATCTCCATGAATGGAAATGGGAAAGTGCAGAACAAGGATTTCGAAGGGCCATTACATTAGACCCAACCTATATACTGGCTCATCACTGGTATGCCCTTTGCCTGACAGCAATAGGAAAAACAAATGAAGCCGTCACCCAGATGGAAAAAGCAAGGGAACTTGATCCGCTTTCAACCCGTATCAATGCTGATCTCGGGATGGCCTATCTTTCTGCGGGAAGATATGATGAGGCAATCGCGCAGGAACATAAAACCCTGGAGCTGAATCCAAGATCAGCGGGTGCCCGCTGGATACGCGGCATGGCTTACCAGCAAAAGAAAATGTTTGAGGAAGCAATCAAAGATTATCGATCTGCATTAGAACTCGCACCTAATAATCCAAATTTTCTTGCTGCACTTGGACATGTGTATGCATCAAGTGGAAATCCCGTTGAGGCGAATAAGATCCTGGATACTTTATTTGCTGTGAACAAACGGGAACCGGTGTCGCCATTTTTTTTAGCACTGGTTTATACAGGACTTAATGATAAAGAAAATGCTTTGAAATGGTTGGAAAAAGCTTACGAAGAAAAATCTGGTTCGGTACGATACCTCAAGATGGAGCCACGTTTACAGAACCTGCGTAATGAGAAACGTTATATTGAGCTGATGAAAAACATCGGGTTAGAAAAGTGATCGGCTCTATATGGTCTTGTCCGCTTTCCAACTCCCTCTTTTTAACCCGGCTTGCCATTTTTTAGCCGGGAAAAGGTGATCGTGAAAAAGATGAGTCGCCTAAACTGTCAGGGCCGTTTATCCAGGGACCAGCAAAAAACAAATTCGTCTACATTGATATCGGTACTTATGCAGGTCAAAAAAATACGCCCTGGTCAAGACGACTTAAAATTCCTTTGACCGGGATTACCCGGGATCTGATCAATAAATTAAATTCAAACGCGAGGCTTATTTTAGCAACGTCCATTCCCGGAACCGGGAAAGACGGCGGACCAAATTGTGCAACTGTAAAGCCTTTTGATGGATGGTATATTAAAGAAGAAAAATGATCGCTGTTCTGCGTTGCATTCCCCGCAAACTCGAATACAAAGGGATACGTTCATTTCCATTAGCTAAATTGCATAATGTCGTTAGGCAATCTCTTTAAACAACTTTGGCCATTTGTAAAGCCATACAGGACCCTGGTGATTGCCACCCTTATTCTCACCGCAATCGGTTCATTTGCTGCACAGGTTAATGCGATCATTCTTCGCTATACAGTTGATCATCTCAATGATATTGTATCAAAAAACCAGGGACTCCAGGCAGGGCTATCACTGCTGGTAACGATCAGTATCATCCTTTTGGCAAAAGAAATTGTAAACAGCTTTATCCAGTTTGGACAAAAATTTTATGGTGAAAAGCTACGCATCTATGTTTCGCGTGATCTTGCACAACAAGTAGTAGAGAAAGTGCTGAGTTACCGTATGGCATTCTATACTTCGGCAGAAAATGAAAGTGGTAAATTGCAGACGCGGATCGATCGAGGCATTGAAAGTCTTACAAGACTGGTACAGAATTTTTTTATAGACATTCTTCCCCTGTTTGCTAATTCTATCGTCGCGCTGGCATTGATGTTCAATGCAAATAAGTATGTGGGGTTAGTCGGGCTTTGTATCGTACCCATTTATTTCTATATCAGCCAGCGCCAGGCAAAAAAACTGGGTGGTTTCAGGCGACGCATGCGTTCTTACCGGGAAAACAAGAGTAGCGGCATCATCAGTCTTATAGAATCGGTAACCGTCATCAAGTCTTTCGTAAAAGAAAAAGAAGAGTCTGAAAAACAGAATGCATTACAGCTGGAAATGACGAACAACCAGATGCAAACAAGAAAGCTCAGTTTTATTTTTGACGGGGCAAAAAATTTTGTTGAGCAGATAGGTATCGTGATCATTATCATTCTTACCGCATACTTTGTTTTGAATGGAAGTATGACCGTTGGCGCCATCATGTTTCATATTCTTTTATTCAATAACGTCACCGCGCCCATACGACAGCTGCACCGGATCTATGATGAGGTAAATGATGCGATGATCTATTCGGAAGGTTTTTTTGATATAATGAATGCAGGCGATGAAACGGAAAGGTCAGGTAATTTTATTCCCGGCGCTATTAAAGGGAAATATGAATTAAGGAACGTATCATTTACTTACCCGAATGGCACGCCAGCCTTGCATAATGTAAATGCGACTATTGAAGCCGGGAAAATAACTGCGTTGGTTGGGTTGTCCGGCGCCGGGAAAAGCACGCTGATCAATCTTCTTGATAAATTCTATGAACCCACAACCGGTGAAATATTCTTAGATGGCATTGATCTCCGCGACTACAATACAAAAGAACTCAGAAAAGAAGTCGGGCTTGTGTTGCAGAAGAATCACATTTTCAAAGGATCTATTGCAGAAAATATCGCCTATGGAAAAACCCATGCAACACACGCGGAAATAGAAGAGGCCGCGCAAAAAGCAAACCTGCATGAGCAGGTATTGTTATTACCGGATCAATATGCTTCAGATGCAAGGCTTTTATCAGGAGGACAGCAACAGCGGGTTGCTATTGCCCGTTTATTTCTTAAGGACCCATCCGTGATCTTCCTGGACGAACCCACCGCCAGCCTGGATGCGATTGCAACGGAACAGATAAAACATAGTCTTGATGCGATAAAAAGATCCCGTACCGTTGTGATCATCTCGCATAGCATTTCACAAATAATCGATGCGGACAAGATCGTTGTTTTAGAAAAAGGAAAAGTTGTAGAGCAGGGAACTCATGAAATTGTTTACGACAAAGGCGGTGCTTACAAAAAGATATTTGATGCGATGGCACATAGCCTGAATATAGAGAAGATCGCCAGGACATTGAATGAGTGATGGCCTGCACTCAATTGATTCGTCAATTACGGCATGTACTAACTCTTAAGAGTTGTAGGTCACTTGTTTCAGCCACAAACCTGTTAGGCAGTAATGCGATAGAAAACAAGACTAAAGGAGTCTTCTATTGCGGGACTCTTTTAGTCTTGTTAAGTACGTTATGGTTTGACTGGATTTGAAGAAACACTCATATCCCGCACACATACATACTTTCCGTCACGTTTCTGAAAGTATGACATGTAATGTCCCTTATCTACCTCGGTGCCGGCGGGGCTCATTTCAGTCCATGATCCAATCTCGACCACCATATCTCCTTCCGCAAAAAGATCAACAACCTTGTAGACATTATAATTTCCGGTTGTATCTGCTGCAAGTCGCTTAGCAAGACTTTCTTTAATAGCAGTCTTTCCTACTTCAGGCGCCCGGTTACGACCGTAACCGATAGCATCATCACTGTAATAGGCGGCGACTTTTTCGGCATCTTTTGCTTTTTCGGCTGCAGCGTAAGCATCTTCCATTGCCTGGATTTCTTTTTTAACAGCATCCATGTCAACGGCAGAAGTTCCTTTTTCATTTGAGCAGGAAGTCAAAAGAAATGTGGTGACCGCAATAAGCATTGCAGCTTTAAACTTAAATCTCATATAAATCTGGTTTTAGGTGAAGAGATGAGGGAAGGTAGTCCTTATTTAACCGGAAATGAGCTTTTTCTTTTCTTTAAAAAAGTTAGCGGCATCTTAAATGAAAACTGAAATCCGGGACAATTTTATTTCATAAACAGAATAAATCGTTTGCTTTATCCGGGCTGCTGTGTTATACGAAACCTGAAAAGATAATTGCAGGACCGGGCTTAAGTTGTAAAAGCTGATTCGTCGTTTTATCTTTATCAGATCATGGACAAAATAAGTATTCATTTAAACCTCATAGCTCAATAGCTCTTTAAACCAAACCATTAAAGGAAGATATTTATACCGGGTATGAGATATTATGTTTACGTGATAGAGTTATCAAAAAAAGTATTTACTGAAAACGCCAGGTTCAGGGCTGCCAATCCTCAATTTAATGGAGTGCTTCAATGTCTTTATGTAGGCATGTCGAGTAAAAAACCTGCAGAACGATTCAAACAACATAAAACGGGTTACATAAGCAAGAAAGGTTACAAGATATCCGCTTATATCGCTCAGAAGTACGGAAGCTATTTACGCCCGAGTCTTTATGATCATATAAATGAAAAACCGATGACAAGATCAGAAGCTTTGTTGATGGAGAAGAAACTGGCCTGGGATCTAAGACGACAAGGTTATGCGGTGTGGTTCAACTGATGATCTCGCTTTTTCCCATTATCGATGCGATTTGCTTTCTCCACAAAATCACCAAAGAAGTCTGCTAACTGGTCGATCCTGGTTGATCTTTTATTTGGGTCAAAGGTCCACTGATCGGTAAATTGAAGCCTGCCGAGGTAAGAATTCTCATAATCGTACAGGTGCCAGAATTCAGCCTGGCCATTGGGGGCGACCCTTGTAAAGTAACAATCGCTATAGGTTACTCCATTGTGTTTAAAATTTATAGGTATCGGATCCATGGCTACAAAATAAAAAGCCCGTTGTTAGAAACAAAGGGGCTTTTGATAAGTATTTTACCGTTATGCAGGTTGGACCAACTCCAGTGGCGGGCCAGGCACAAGAGTGAAACAACAGAGAGGCGACAGATTGCTTTTAGGTTTAATGTCTTCACAATGAAACCACAAAACAACCTTAATTTCATAATTTCCTTTTCGAACGCGGGATATTCCCGGCCGGCATCCATAGCTATTTTTTAGAATTTATTTTGTAATAAATTTAGGTACTGGCCAAAATGGCCCCAATAAAATCATTCGTATGGGAAAGCTAACAGAAATTAAAACCAGGCAAACCGATTCCAGCGTAGAAAGCTTTATTGATAAGCTACCAGATGAGCAAAAGCGTAAAGACAGCCGCGTCATCCTTCAAATGATGGAAAGGGCATCTAAAGAAAAACCTAAAATGTGGGGTAGTTCAATGATCGGTTTTGGAAAAGTCAGGTATAAAAGCCCTGCGACGGGAAGAGAAGTAGATTGGTTCAAAATTGGGTTTTCACCCCGCAAAGCAAATTTATCATTACACCTGATCAGTGATTTTAAACAACATGCGGATGCATTAAAAAAATTAGGTAAACATAAAACGGGTGTTGGCTGTCTTTATATCAATAAGCTTGAAGATGTTGACATTAAAGTCCTGGAAAAAATAGTTACCGCAGCAGCGAATAGAAAATGAAGCCTGAAGTCCGAAGCCGGAAGTCTGACTGGCACACGCTAACCTAGGTGCTTGTTGACTCGTTTCTCATTGAAAAATTCTCGCTAACCTGTTCAATTCATAGATTCCTGTTTTTTATTCTGCAGCATGGGGAATAATTTTTTTATCATTTCATCATCCGGCTGAGTACCATACTCGCATATTTCAAAAGCTTCGGCATGTTGTATCGTGGCAGCCTTCTCCTTACCATACCATTTCTCCAATTTTGTTCTCACTTCCGGTTTGATTGTTTGCTTCCTGGTTTCAGCCAGCCATTTTATCCGTTCGTTCTTATCTTTTGGCACTTTGTCTTCGTAATGTCCTATCCACGGCAACCATTCATACATCTGCGATTCATGGGCGTCTAGTGCCGAGACTTTTTTATCAAACACCGCCGTAATATCAACAGCTATATCCGGGCGGAATGGATTGGGTCGTTGAAACCTGTCCTGGAAATAGAGAAAAACAGGATTCTTTTTTAATGCCGGGGTTTCAGGCGCTATATTAGGCACTGCCACCATATAAGCTGCGTCCTGCACCAATACACCCGTATATCTATGATCAGGGTGATAATCGTTGGGTCTTGGCGCGATTACAATATCAGCATTCCATTCACGGATCTTTTTAATTATCTGCAACCTTACTTCGATTGTCGGCATCAGCTGGCCATCATGATTATCCAGCACATCATATACAACGCCAAGTCTTTTACCTGCCTGCTGTGCTTCTGCAAATCTTCGTTTGGCCAACTCAACACCGCCGGTAAGCTGATGCCCCGCATCACCATTTGTCACTGAAACGAATTTTACTGCATAACCCATTTGTGCAAATAGCGCGGCGGTACCACCCCCATCATCATCACAATCATCAGGGTGAGCGCCGATCATTATGATGCGTATCTTATTGTCTTCCTGCGCCAGCGTCACCAGCTGTGTCGTAACAGTCAGGAGCAATATACAGACGGATATTTTCCAAACAGATTTCATAAAAAAAGTTTTGGTGAGTAAATAATAAAGTTAAACAGCTTTTTACTTACCCGTTGTTGAAGCCGCTAACCATGTCCTCTTTCTTGTGTATGCTGGCATGTACTTTGTTTAACTTCAGTAATTTAATAACTTCTAATGAACCAGGATGAAAAGCAAAGCCAACTTTAAAGGACATCCCCTGCACCCGATCCTTGTATCTTTTCCAATCGCTTTTTTTATCGGCACATTGGGGTTTGATATATTGGGGCTTGTGTATAATAGGAATGAGTTTCATAGCACAGCAATGTATTTGGAGATAGCAGGTATTGGTTTTGCATTACTGGCTGCCGTCCCGGGTATCATTGACTATATATTTATTGTTCCGCCAAAAAGCTCCGCGAAAAAGAGAGCAACAAAACATGGACTGATCAATTTGCTTTTGGTGATCATATTTGGTGCAGCGCTCTTGTTACGACTACAAGGAAATATTTCCTTTAACCTCATTATAACTTTGGAGATAGCCGGTGTCATTCTCTTATCCATTTCAGGATGGTTAGGAGGAACCCTGGTGTATCGTAACCAGATCGGTGTGGATATACGTTATGCATATGCAGGCAAATGGAAAGAAGAATATATCGATAGCGTCGGGGAAGAAATGACTGTTGCAGGCACCAATGAATTAAAAACAAATCAAATGAAGCTTGTACACGTAAACGGTAAACGGATCGTGATCGCCAAAACTGAAAAAGGATATGCGGCATTTGACGATCACTGCACACATCGGGGCGGTTCATTGGCTGGCGGAGCAGTTATGTGTGGAATTGTGCAATGTCCATGGCATGGGTCACAGTTTGATGTATACACCGGCCAGGTAACAGCAGGGCCGGCCAAAGACGGTATCAACACATATACGATCAAAGAAGTTGCAGATAAGGTAATTCTGACAATCAAGCTTTAAAAATGCCTCTCATAATCCATAAAACACATTGTGCAGAAAATATCCATCACTTTCGGAAATCTAAAATTATTAGTTTGCAGTGGCCAAAAATTAACCGTATGAATTATTTGATCCCGGTACAACTGGAAACAAAACGCCTTCTCCTCCGAATGCCGCGACTGGATGATTGGAAAGATATTCATGAGTATTATTCTGATCCAGAATGCACCACTTATACAACCCGTCGGCCCCTTAGTGAAAGCGAAAGCTGGCAAAAACTGGCTGCTTTGGCAGGACACTGGATATTGCGTCGTTATGGTTCATATGTATTAGAAGAAAAAAGTTTGAAACAGGTGATCGGCATCGCAGGATTGGATTATCCAAATGATTGGCCCCAACCTGAGATACAGTGGGGATTGGCGCGCAAATTCTGGGGCAAAGGATATGCAAGCGAGGCAGCAAGTGCTGTAAAAGAAATGGCAGCAACTCATCTTCCAGGTCTGTCACTGATCAGTCTTATTCATCCCCAAAATCAGAAATCAATTAAGCTGGCAAGATCTTTAGGTGCTTGTTTTGAACGAGAATATTATTTCAGGGATGATAACTGGCATATTTACCGGCATGTTTAAGTTCCCGGCAATGGACAATCGAATAAATTGCCTGGCAGTTCGCCAGTGGGCCATACCGGGTGCAACGCATACAATTAAAATGGTTCAAAACTTGCAGATGTTTTAGTTACCTGATACAAATGAAAAAAATATTCTTATTGTTTAGTGCCGTCTATTGCTGTTCCTGCAATGACAACCTTCCAAACGCCGCGGAAACAACTACGGCGGCAAGCACGTCCACTCCCATCGATCCTATTGCTAAGGCAACCGCTGATACCAGCATATATAGTATCCGTTTGACCGATTCATTGACACTTTCCTTGCAACAATGGGACAGCACGATCGATCTGCAACGTCTTCTTGGCCGACCAGTGAAGCAAAAGGTTCGCGAGCTTGATCGTAATTCCGACACTTTTTCAGGCTCTTTTATAAAGGACGTCGAATATGATGGATTAAAACTTCAATTATTTTCTCCTCCCCAAAATGGTAAAACGTTCTGGATACAGGAGATCATCCTCCCGAACAATAGATACAAAACAACAAAAGGCATCACTATTGGAGATCAATGGCAGACAGTAAAACAAGCTTACCCTTCGATCCAAAAATTTCCCGGGGTAAATGAGAACATGTTTTATGTCGCAAATGCAGGTTATGAAAAGAGCATGGAAATGGAGTTCCAGGACAACAAATTGAAAAAGTTACGTATGTATTATATGTTGAACTAAACATACCCATGTCTTTTATTCATAAATTGACCGTGCTAAATCGCCTTATAAGTTCAAAACACGGTAAACGGACTGTTGATTCATATGCAGAAGTTAATATTATTGATGATGGCATTAATCTTACCGCCGATGGTTGTAATCTTATAAAATGCAAGCTTATTCTTTTACAGAATAGCAAAACACAATCTCCTTCTGGGTTTGTTATGCAAACCATCTATGTCGGCAAAGGTGACAACAGGTACAGCGTGACCGGGAAATGGAAACTAATGAAGGGCACAGCTGCTGATCCTGATGCCATCGTGTATCAATTGCTTCCTGATTCAACGCCGACTGGGAGTGAAATACTATTGGTAAAAGCTGGTAGTGATCTCCTATTCTTTGTAAACAGGGATTCACAGCTGCTGGTGGGAAATGATTATTGCAGCTATACGCTAAACAGAACTAACTAAACTGATACGTTGCGTGAATGGTCAATCGTGAATATTGATGTTTTGCTGTTGCGTGTGCAATTTTTGTTTTACCAATTATCATCTCCGGCATCCTGATTGCTGCATAACCAGCATGAAACATTCACAATTTGATACCGCCGAAATTATGGGTGGTTTATATGGAAATGGCTTTATAGGTTTTAAAAGCGCCTTTACCAAAGATTGGGTAAGCCGCCTGCATAAAGAAGTTATACAACTTTATAAGGATGCACTTGATCGTCCCGGCGGCGCAGTTGGGCGCGGACCTCAACGCCATTATGTAGAAATACATCCGGAAGATATCAGCGGGTTTGTCGATCTTGCTATGCATCCCTGGGTTAGGTTCGTTTGCGAAGCGGTTCTTGGACCGTCTTATAAAATTGTAGAGGTCGGGTTTGATGTACCTAATCCCGGGGCAAAAGATCAACCCTGGCACCGTGATTTTCCTGCACCAGAAGATACCATTGTTGGAAGAAGACTGAATTCACTCGCCTTTAATCTTACAACGGTAGATGTATCAGAAGATATGGGACCTTTTGAAATAGCACCGGGTACACAATGGGATCTGCCAATCGATTTTGAACATGAAATGTTTCCACCGAGATCGAATTATCCACGTTACAAAGCAAGAGCTGAAAAGAAAATGCCTAAGATGGGAGATATTTCTGCCCGTTCTGCGCTGACCATTCATAGAGGTACCGCAAATTATTCTGATAAAGCCAGGCCTGCTCTCGTCCTTGGTGTGGACGCTCCGGGTGCCATCAACTCTGAAAGACATGATCTGCAACTGACATATGAATTTTTTGAAAGTCTCCCTTCTTATCTTAAAGAGCATCTCACTTATCGTTTAGTAGAAACCCTGGAACCGATCTTCCAGGCACACACAATTGAGCAGTTGATGATGGGTGAAGCATAATGATACAAAACATGAATATGATATTTCTTAAACAACCTGCACTGGTCCTGCTAATAGTATCATTGGTATTGATTTCAGCCTGCAAAAGACCGAAGGACAATGGCGACAAACAATTGAAACATCAGACAAAACAATCAAACGGGTTATATACCACGATTGCACATATGGACAGTGTCCTGTTTGATTCATTCAATAAGCGGGATCTTGATAAGTTAAAAACAATGTTTTCCACTGATCTTGAATTTTATCATGACCTGGGTGGGGTGACGAATTACGAAACTAACATGCAGAACTTTCAAAAAACATTTGATGGTGAGCGAAGAGTAAGAAGAGAGCTGGTAGCAGGCAGTTTAGAAGTCTACCCTATTGGCAGCTCCGGTGCAGTTGAAATCGGCAGTCATCGTTTTTATGGAACGGAAAAAGGTCAGGCAGAAAAGTTGGGGAGCGAAGCAAAATTTGTCCAGGTCTGGGAGAAAAAAGACAATGCCTGGAAGGTTACCAGGGTTATCAGTTATGCACACGATGAACAATAGAATTGTGCTCAGTCTCGCACATTCCACTTTTAAGTCAAACCGCAACAGCTCTAACGCTTTGGTTCAAATAACTCAATAAAATTACCAGAAGGATCAATGAGTAAAATTTGTGAACCGCCCGGCCCAATTACGATATTGTTTCTGAATAGCAAACCCTTCGATCTTAATTTTTCAACTTTGGAAGACAGATCATCAACTACAAGTTCAATTCGATTCCACCCTCCTGGCGTAGGTAACGTTCCATCGGGCATTGGCCTGCCTGCAGAACTTTTTCTTCCGCTAAGTAATAACCTCAGATTTCCCTTTGTTACATCAGCAAAAACAGGTGCTGAATTTGTTCCTAGTTTAAAACCTAGACTTTTTGTATAAAACTCAATGGCTGTCTCAACATCTTCAACCATGTAACGAACATTAACCTCGTCTGTTTTCATAACGAAGTTTTATGATTATTCGATAATATATCGGATAGTATAGCAAAATTTATCCCACTAATTTCGAGTGGTAACTTCTATTTACCTTTACCTACAATTTTTTTTATGACTTTAAGACAATCCTGCTTCTATTTATTGCCCCTTTTCTTATTTCTGGGCTGTAACCAGGATGAAAAACACCAGGCAGTAAGAATTGAAGAAGGGATCTCAATTGCTTCAATAGCAGATGCATCAATTGATTCAACCATTGTAAACAGGGTGGATACGGCAATTACCAATGGCACTTTTCCTAACATTCATAGCTTGCTTATTGCAAGAAATAGTAAGCTTGTATACGAAAGGTACTGGAATGGGAAAGATCAAAGCTGGGGAGTTGAACTTGGTATCAGGCAACATTCAAAAGACAGTCTTCATGATATCCGCAGTATTTCTAAAAGCTTTGTTTCGGCATGTATTGGAATTGCAATAGAACAGGGAAAGATAAGAAACGTGGAGCAGAGGGTTTTTGATTTTTTTCCTGAGTTTTCCAAACATGACACAGGATTAATATCATCGCTGACAATAAAACATCTTTTAACGATGAGTTCAGGGTTGAAGTGGAACGAAGAAGTTCCCTATGATAACCCGGAAAACAGTGAAATAAAAATGATTAACAGTCCGAACCCCGTCGAGTATGTATTGAGCCAACCGATGGATTTTCCTCCCGGGAAAGTTTGGAAATACAATGGCGGCACTACCCAATTACTCGCGGCTATCATTGAGAAAACGACGGGAAAAAAGATCGATCAGTTCGCTAAAGAATATCTTTTTCAACCATTAGGAATTGAAAAATTCGAATGGATTAAATATCCCGGCACCGATCTGCCGGCTGCCGCTTCTGCACTACGACTCACTTCCAGGGACCTTCTGAAATTTGGTCTATTGTATAACAATGGGGGTAAATGGATGGATAAGAATATTTTGCCTGCGAAATGGATCGAAGAATCATTTTATTCATATGTGCAAAGACCGCGTGGAGGCGGGTATGGCTATCAATTCTGGACATGGAATGATACAATCAATACCAGGCCGATCACTTTTGTAGCCTGTATTGGCAACGGTGATCAAAGAATATTTTTTGACAAAACCCATGACCTGGTCATTGTTACAACCGCAGGAAATTATAACATGTGGGATATTGAAAAAGACGCCTATGCTTTGGTAAGAGACTATGTTTATCCTGCAATTAAAAAATAAGTTCGCTTAGCGACATACCCGTGGACCAATCACAACCAGGAAATTTACAACATGCTTTACATTCTCAACATCGATCGGTCATATACCAGGCTGATTACAGTCATTTCTCTTCGACGCTTTGTTTGATAAATTGCGGGTAAAATGGACACTGCAGTTATACGAAAGCTCGTGGTCGTTAAACTGATCCATACAGCGATCTGGCTATTCTTTAATGTTGTGATACTTTATCTTTTGTATGCCGTTATTGAGAACAAAATCGATACATGGACATGGACCGGTCTTGGCTTG
>JAICPX010000590.1 GCA_025929635.1 Chitinophagaceae bacterium | reverse complement strand
TTGTTTTCAACAAAAGGATTGGCTCTTGACTCTTCCCATTTTACCATTACAAGGATATCCGCGCCATATTTTATTGTTGACGGAAATGCTCCGGCAACTCTTACCAAAGCGTATGTTGGCTTTGAAGTAAAAAACAATAGCAATAGCGCCACTACGTACTCAGGTCTGAAGTTTAGAATAACTTCTATCAGCACGTCGGTAAGCGGACAGAACTATTCGGTGGTTTCACCTGCAAATGGCATTGTCAACATAGGCACGCTTGGCCCGGGAGAAACAAAGGTTTGCTATTATTATGTTGCATATCCTGCCCATACGACAGCACAGGGAACCATTAATGTGCAATTGAGTGATAATACGGCTCAGGCAAAAACGCAGAGCCTGGTTATTTATAACCGGTCAAGTATAAGTGCGAATGCGGGCGGCACCGCAACACAAACGATCACTAACCAGGACCTTATTGGCGGAGTGATTACTGACGATGTGGTTTACGTCGTGGGTAATGTGCAAAATGGTGATGAAAATGATTTCCAGGTCGCGGTATCATCCCAATTTGATCCAACCAAGCTTACTTTGTTAAGTACAAAAGTTATTGCAAGCTCGGTGCCCGGGATTACCAGCGGCGCCACAGATTCACTTTATTTTATTTCGGGAAATGGCACCAATGGAGCCACGGTAACAATCAGATGGACATTTAAGATTTCAGCCACCAGCTTTACGACCTATTTGCTTCCATGCGCCGGGGCTACAAGTGGCAGCACAAACTATAAATATGCATTGAATACAAGTCTTGGACAAGGTACGCCAATAACTGTTTCTTCAAGCGCAAATCCCTTAACCATTACGAAAACTTCTGATCAAACACTATACGGTTACAACAGCACGGCTATTTTTACGATCACGATCAGCAACCCCGGAGTTTATGATGTTACCATCGATAAGATCACGGATGAAATTCCGGCCGGTTTTGTGTTTCAATCGTTGGATGTGACAAGCCAGGTAACAATAAGTAATTCGACATCCACTCCATTAGCCGGCTCAACTGGCACCATCAGTTTTGAAGGTGGCGTGAGTTCAGGGCCATCCACTTCTTACGTCGTGCCTGCCGGGGGAAGTTTTGTTCTAATATACTCGGCATTGACACCAGCGTCGGATGCTGGCAATTTAGTGACGACCGCAAGGGATTATGTAGGAGCTACGGAGATTGGTTCGGCTCAGAACATCGTTTCTGTATCAGGAACATTGCCTGTCAGTCTGCTTTCCTTCAAGGCACGCAGGCAAAATGCCCAGGTGAAATTGGAATGGAGAACAGCATATGAAAAGAACAGCAGTCACTTTGAAATTGAACGAAGCAGTTTGAACAGCGGATTTACAAAAATTGGAGCGGTAACTGCGGCAGGTAGTTCTTTTAGCAACAGGGATTATTCATATACCGATCATACTCTTCAGAGCGGGGTTATCATGTACCGATTAAAAATGGTTGATAAAGACAGTTCGTCTAAATACAGTTCGATAATTATTTTATCAGGGAAGCCAGAAATGCTAAAGCTTCAAAAAATTCTGAATAACCCATTTAATGAGAGTTTTGATATTGTGTTAACAGCTGATGCAAAATCACCTGTTACTCTGGTCCTTTCTGATATCAGAGGGAAAATGATTCTTAGAAGAATTGAGACGATTGAACCGGGTTCGAATTATCTGTCAATTGAGGGTCTCGAAAATCTTACACCTGGAACATACATAGCGCAGATCATTTCCAGGGACAATATTTTAAAAGCAAAGCTGATCAAAACCGGTAGATAGATCCACTCTGCAAGTTTTCAACCAAATACATCTGAAATGCGGATTTGTTTGAAACAATAAGAACAAAAAAGGGACCTGAAAAGTCCCTTGAGATTTTGTTCAGACCGGTTTAGTAACGCCCGTCCTTTTTGTCCATTGTCCTGCCGATTACATAACCACCACCTGCGCCAAGCACACCACCGATGACTGCACCGGCTGCACGATTTCTTTTATTAATCACCGCACCTCCCGCTGCACCTACCACGCCACCGATCACAGCGCCTTTAGCGGCCTTACTCATTCCTTTTTTGGTACTCGTTTGAGCCGGATATTGGGTTTCAGAAACCATTTTTGGGCTTGAATAAGTTTTCGTTGCTGCGCGCCTTGCTGTAGTTGTCCTCGCTGCTGTTTTTACAGGAGCCACAGCTATCGCATTCTGCTTTTGTGCTTGCTCTGCTTTCCATGCTTCGAATTGTGCCAATTCTGTTGCAGTTGCATCAACCTTTGCCGACTTAGAACTGTTAACCAGGCCTATCGTCGCTACAGATACTACTGCAGCTATGGCGATAAGAAGTATAACTTGTTTCATAACTGAAGTTTTTAAGATGATTAAATTTTTTTCCATTGTCAACTATAGTAATAGAAAAACGGTGCCAGAGAAGAGATCACTGGTGAATAAAACGTTAAACGATAGTGTATATTAACACAATGGATGGAGTATGTTGTAAGTCTTTTAACAAAGTG
>JAICPX010000319.1 GCA_025929635.1 Chitinophagaceae bacterium | reverse complement strand
GTATGGGACCCGGAAACAGATCATTACCTGGATGCAAAATTCTCTATCAAAACTGCCTCCAGGGGTAAAAGAAAAAACAAAGAACAACTCTGTACGCAATTCGGTCTTGATGCAGAAAAACCTTTATTCACATTCATCGGCCGGCTGGTGGGAGAGAAGGCTGCGGATATTTTGCCGGATGCCATTAGCTCATCGGTGTATCAGCATCATGGGAACTGCAATTTCTTAATACTTGGCTCAGGGGAACCAGCGGTTGAATCTCATTTGGAAACTGTAAAGCACCAGTTAAGTGGTTACATAAGTACTTATATTGGTTATAGCGAACCATTGAGTCATGTTATGTATGCCGGCGCTGATTTTCTTTTAATGCCAAGCCGTGTTGAACCTTGCGGATTGAACCAAATGTACGCCCTGCGATACGGCACGGTTCCGATCGTAAGAAATGTGGGAGGATTAAGAGACACCGTTGTTGATTTTGGCGACCCCGGTGGTTTCGGAATTCGCTTTGAACAAGCCAGCGTTGGGGACGTCACTTATTCCGTAGGTCGTGCAATCGATCTTTATTACAACAAAAAAGAACAAATGAAAGATATGATTGACGTAATGATGAATATCGATCATTCGTGGGAATCATCGGCTATGGAGTACATCAAATTGTACCAATCCTTTAAATGAGATATTGGAGTTCAGATATTGGATATTAATCATCCATATTCTAAAATTTTTGTATAACTTTTGATTCAATTACAAACGCAAATATCTAATATCTGATATCAAGTATCTAATCACTATTATCTGAATACTATGGCTATAAGAACCATCACTCATTCCAAAGAAATTCTTAGTGTGATCCTTGGCGGCGGCGCAGGCTCTCGTTTATATCCGCTGACTGCAAGCAGAAGTAAGCCCGCTGTTCCGATTGCCGGGAAATACCGACTGGTTGACATCCCAATTTCAAATTGTCTGAATAATGGAATTGGGAGGATGTTTGTGCTGACACAGTTCAACTCTGCATCATTGAACCGTCATATCAAAAATACTTATCATTTCAGTGCCTTTAGCCGGGCATTTGTTGATATTCTTGCTGCAGAACAGACGCCTGATAACCCAACATGGTTCCAGGGAACGGCTGATGCGGTTCGCCAGGGTCTGCGCCATATTGAGCCTTTTGAAAGCGATTACATATTAATATTATCAGGCGACCAGCTCTATCAAATGGACTTTGCTGAAATGCTGGATAATCACAAGCAACTTGGGGCTGATATTTCTGTTGCTACGATCCCTGTCGCGGCGAGGGAAGCGCCTGAATTTGGAATCCTGAAATCCAAAGATGGTTTGATCGATGCGTTTATTGAAAAACCAAATAAAGAACTTTTGCCTGACTGGGTAAGCGATACTGGTGATGAAATGAAAGCAAAAGGAAGAAATTACCTGGCATCAATGGGTATCTATATTTTCAATCGAAACCATTTGTTTGAGTTTTTGCAAAATGAATTTAAAGATGCCACTGATTTTGGCAAAGAGATCATTCCCCAATCAATAAAAAAATACAAGGTCGCAAGCTATCAATACACCGGTTACTGGACGGATATTGGAAATATCTATTCTTTTTTTGAAGCCAATCTTGATCTCACGAAAGATATTCCGGATTTTAACTTATTTGATAGTGACAGGACGATCTATACCCGTAGCCGTATGCTGCCGCCAGGCAAGATCAGCGGCACTACATTAGAGAAAACATTAGTAGCAGAAGGTTCCATCATCCTGGCAAGCCGTGTTGAACATTCCGTAATTGGTATTCGGTCCCGCGTGGGACATGGCACCACGCTGGTAAGTACCTATATGATGGGTAGTGATTATTACGAAACTATCGCTGAAATCAATCATGCCAAAGAAAGAGCCATTCCATTATTGGGGATCGGCAACCGTTGTTATATTAAGAATGCCATCATAGATAAAAATGTTCGGATTGGCGATGATGTGCGTATTAATGGCGGCGATCACCTGGAAAATAAAGATCATTCATTGTATACGGTAAAAGATGGAATCGTCGTGGTAAAAAAAGGAGCGATCATTCCAAATGGTTTTGTGATCAGTTAGATTGATTACCCTGATCACGGAGCGAGCGGTCAGTATACAACCTTATTTTATTAAACACTTTAATAAGGTAATAACGTGTTCGTGTTTTTAATCTGATCTTCTACTAACGTAATAAGGTTGTTGCCTATAATGACTGTTCAAACTGACTAAGGAAAGATGAATAAAAATTGTGTGATTTTATATTCAAGACGTGTGTTGAATACATAAACTTCCTATCTTCCCTTTAATTCTTTATCTAACGACTGTATATGTCAACTGCTTTCACCGGAGCAAAGCCACGCCTTACAATAAGTCAGATCATTAATATGAGTGTTGGATTCTTTGGAATCCAATTCGGATGGGACCTTCAACGAGCCAATATGGGACCCATATATGATGTATTAGGCGCTAAGCCCGATGAAATTCCATTACTTTTCTTAGCAGCTCCACTAACCGGTTTGATTGTACAACCCATCATTGGATATCTAAGCGACAGAACCTGGCATCCTGTCTGGGGTAGGAGACGCCCATATTTTTTTATCGGCGCCGTACTAAGTTCCATTGCGCTTGTCTTTATGCCACATAGCCCGGAACTATGGATGGCAGCGGGTTTGTTATGGGTGCTTGATACATTTGGCAATGTTGCCATGGAACCATTTCGTGCATTTGTGGCAGATAAATTACCGGACAGTCAGTTGAATCGGGGATTTATAATGCAGAGCCTGATGATCGGCCTTGGCGGAAGTATTGCTTCAGCCTTGCCATGGATTATGCGAAACTGGTTTGATATGGAAAACACTGCGGCAAAAGGCGTTATTGCTGATAATGTTAAGTTTTCATTTTACATCGGTGCTTTTTTCTTTTTAACGGCTGTACTATATACTGTATTTAGCACTAAAGAATATCCACCTTCTGATCCTGATTATAAGAACAAGGCAAAAGCATCGAGCCAGGGATTTTTTGCTGGCGTTAAAGAGATCTTCTCGGCAATTGGCAATATGCCACCCCGGATGAGGATCATTGCTCTTGTACAATTTTTTACATGGCCTGGTCTGTTCTTGATGTGGTTCTATTATTCCGTAGCTGTTGCTTACAATATTTTTGGTGCCAGGTCAGATACTGATCCGGCATTTGGTGACGGAAGAGATTTTGCGGGACTAACACTTGCCTATTACAACGTGGTCACCTTTGCTTTTGCATTTGTTTTACCATTTATTGCTGATAAACTAGGAAGAAAGACGACACATAGTTTATGTTTACTTGCAGGTGCTGCGGGACTTATCAGTGTAGCTTTCGTTACTGATAAAAACATGTTGTACGTATGTATGACGGGGGTCGGTATTGCATGGGCGAGTATTTTGTCAATGCCATACGCAATGTTAAGCGGAGTCCTGCCTGCACACAAGATTGGCATCTACATGGGGGTTTTTAATTTCTTTATTGTCCTTCCGGAAATCATTGCTTCCTTAGGCTTTAAATGGGTAATGAATAATCTCTTGAATAACGACAGGTTGTTGGCAGTACAGGTTGGAGGTTTTCTTATGATACTAGCTGCTTTGATATGTTTCTTGTTCATAAAAGAAAAGAAACTGGGTAAAACAGATGAACAAACAACTGCTGAGATGGAAATTCTTGAACAACGATCAGTTTAATACTATGAAAAAAATATTCTTTATACTTTTTGCTTGCATTTCACTCCATGCATTCAGTATTGATTTCTATGCGATTTATCCTTCCCACTGGTGGGTAGGAATGAAAAACCCAAAACTACAATTGCTGCTTCGTGGTGATAATATCAGCATGTTTACAAAAGTCACTATTAGTTATCCCGGGATCACCATCAACAAAATTTCAAAAGCTGAAAATAAAGATTGTCTTTTTGTTGATGTTACGATCTCTTCGGCGACCAGGCCAGGTAAATTCAAGATCATTCTTTCAGGAGGTGGCTTGCCAAATGAGGACGTAAATTATGAATTGAAAGCAAGAAGCAAAGAAAATGGCAAAACAAGAGCCCAGGGTGTTACCTCAAAAGATTTTACTTACCTGATCATGCCTGACCGCTTTGCAAACGGCGATCCTTCAAATGATAACAATGAAGAGTATATGGATAAAACGGCTGATCGCAGTAACAAGTTTGCCCGTCACGGCGGTGATCTGAAAGGCATCCAGGACAGGCTTGATTATTTCAATGAACTTGGAATTACCACGATCTGGCTTACGCCTGTTTTTGAGAATGATATGCCGCGGTCGCGGGAAGGCAGATTCGACATGGCAGGTTATCATGGGTATTGGATCACTGATCATTACCAGGTCGATCAGCGTTTGGGTGGCAATCAAGGATATAAAACATTTGTCGATGCTGCACACAAAAAGGGTTTAAAAGTAATACAGGATGCTATTTATAATCACGTCGGGTTGCATCATTGGATAAATGCTGATCCCCCCGCAAAGAATTGGATAAATCAATGGCCCGAGTTCACCGGTCCCAATCATCGTGAAGAAACCATGTTTGATCCTTATGCTTCGAAATTTGACAAAACGAATATGGAGAAAGGATGGTTTGTGAGGCAACTTCCCGATCTCAATCTTGATAATCCGCAATTGGGACTCTATATGATCCAGCATGCGATCTGGAGTGTGGAGGAGTTTGGCTTTGATGGTTTCCGTATCGATACCTATAAATATTGTGAAGAAGAATTTGTAAATAAAATGAATGAGGCGTTGTTAAAAGAATTTCCATCAGTTACAACCTTTGTTGAGGCATGGTCAAATACTGTTGTTGGCAATGCTTATTTTGTCCAAAACAACTACACGATTCCATTTAAACACAATGCGCCTGGTGCCATCGATTTTCCATTATGTTTTGCCATGCTTGCCGGTATGAACCAGCCACCTGGATGGACGGAAGGAGTCAATAAGGTTTATATGACCCTTGCGCAGGATATCGTTTATAAAAATCCGATGAACAACTGCATTTTCCTGGATAATCATGATATGGACAGGGCCTTTTCAGTGGTTGGCGAAGACTGGACAAAAATGAAATGGGGATTAAACTGGTTGCTGACTATGCGTGGTATTCCGCAAATTTTTTATGGTACCGAGATCCTGACAAAGAATTTTAAAAACCCCACCGATGCCGAAGTGCGTTATGATTTTCCTGGTGGCTGGAGCGGCGACTCTGTAAATAAATTCACTGCATCAGGACGAACTGAAAAAGAGAATGAAGCATTTAATTATATCAGCAAGCTGGCACATTTCAGAAAGAGCTCATCTGCCATTACAGTTGGCAAAACCATGCAGTATATTGTTAGGAATGGGGTTTATATATATTTCCGCTATGATAATACACAAACAATAATGGTGATCACCAATACGGGCGATAACAGTTTCAAACCTGACTGGAATATTTACAGCGAGAGAACTGCCGGCTTTACAAAAATGAAGAATGTAATAACGGGTGAAATAACAAACCTGAATGGCTTTGAAATAAGATCAAAAGAGAGTTTTGTGCTTGAATTAATGAAATAAGTTCTATAGGAAAATATTCCAGATCGACTGTCTTCCCCAGTGGCCCCAGTCTTTAGAAACTTTCTCTATCT
>JAICPX010000610.1 GCA_025929635.1 Chitinophagaceae bacterium | reverse complement strand
TACAATTGATGGAATTGCGAACAACGCAGATGCCTTTATCGACTTTTTCAAAAACTCGCGTCGGGACTGCTGATACTTTTTCATCAGGCATTGTTTTTTATTACGAATATTGTTTTGTCGGGGTGAAAAGTGTGACGTCAAACGTGAAAAGATATCTCACGTCCCACTATTCACGTTTCACTATTCACTTTACTTCTTTTACAAATGTTTTCCATTCTGCCTCGGCCTTTGCGGCATCAAACTTTCCATTAAATACAACCAATCTGTATTTCAGCACATAAGTTTTTCCTGGTTCCAATAACCAGTTTTTATCTTTCGTCGGCGCGAAATTGGCAAATACGTCGCCTCTTCCTCCATTTGCTTTTTTGTCCCATATTCTCAATGGCTCAGGGTGATTATAATTGGTGGGATGAGATAGCATTACCATTCCGCCTTCGTCATTGCCAGGCAGTTCACCATATACAATTATCCATTTTGCCCTGGTGTTGTCAGTACTGTCTCTTGTCTTTCCTTCTGATGTCAGCATTTCAGAATTGTTCTTATCCCAGTATTCAGTTGCCCGCCACCCTAAACCAGCATAACGATAGGCAACGATCAGCAATGGACTTTGTGAGGCACATTGCATTTTTGAAGTAATGTCAACGATATAATGATCATTTTTTTTGCCCGGGCTATACACCTTCACCGTCTGCCATTCTTTCAAAGCTATTTTTTCTCTGCCATCTTTTTTGAATACCACGTGTTCATGCAATGCTGTGTATTCTGCATATTTGGGGCCGCTGTATTGGGAAACAAATTTTACAAACCGAACTGTGCCCTGCCTCCCTTTTATATTCCAGAAATCTACCGTGTCACCTTCAAAAACAGTATGCGTCCATGGATTCCAGATACCATAATGATGATAATGATCCGGTGGTTGAATTCTTGTCAGTACCTGTCCGTGCGGAGTGTAAAGAGGATGAATAAACCCGCTGCGCTTATAATTTGTATCAAGTCCTTCGGGTGGATAAACAGTTCTGAATTGATAGGTCAGCAATTTGTGATTTCCATAAGAAATGGTCAGTGCTGTGTCAACATTTAACCCGACTTCCTGGCGCGATGGTTTTGTTTTTGTTTGTTGGCCAAAACAAAAACTGATCGTAAAGCCTGATGCAAAGATCAATATGTGTTTGAGTCCCTTCATCATTTTAGTTCTAAGACGATCACGCTAAAAGGGGGAATCGTCAGGTCGAGTTTTGACCCACTAAGTTTAGCGCCATTATAAACCGCGGGAAGAATCTTATTTGGGTTTTCAAAACTGTTATAGTTCTGTACTTTATCAGAAGTCAAAATTCTACCTGTAGCCGTTCTGTAATTAGCGCCGTGAATGGTGATCGAAACAGGTTGGGCCTTTTTTGCATCTACATTGGTTAATGAAATATGGGTAACACCATTTTTATCTTTCGATGCCGACGCCCAGACCGCCAGCAACGTATCATTCCCCAAAATATATTTGTTGCTTTTTACATCCAATGGCAGCATGGTAGCATCATGGTGCACATTGTACATTTCCATTACATGATAGGTAGGAGTGAGCACAAGTTTTTCTTCTTTGGTCAATATCACCGCCTGCAATACATTGATGATCTGTGCCAGGTTGGCCATCTTTACCCGGTCGCAATGATTATTAAAAATATTCAGAGTAGCTCCTGCCAGTACGGCATCCCTCATCGTATTTTGCTGAAAAAGAAATGCACCGTTTGTTCCGGGTTCCACGTCATACCAGCCCCCCCATTCATCTACCGCCAAATGTTTTTTCTTTTGCGGATCATACTTATCCATGATAGCGCTGTGCTTTGTTACCAGCTCTTCCATTTGCAATGCTCTTTTCATGGTTGTAAAATATTCCTGCTCGGAAAAATTTGTTGCAGATCCTTTTTTACTCCAGTTGATAACTGAATAATGATGCAGGCCCAGCGCATCGAACATATTTGGCGGTAATTCCTTCATCAAAACCTCTGTCCAGTGATAATCATCATCTGAAGCCCCCGATGCAATGCGGTATAAGCGATCACTGTTATTCCAATTGGTCATAAATGTTGCATATTGCCGATAAACATTTGCATAATACTCAACCTTCATGTTGCCACCACAACCCCATGCTTCATTACCTAATCCCCAGAACTTTACTTTCCAGGGATTCGGTCTTCCATTTTGTTGCCGCAGATCGGTCATCGGGCTGCTTCCGTTCGGGTGTGTTGTATATTTTATCCAATCAGCTAATTCCTGGGGTGTACCGCTTCCTACGTTTCCACTCAGGTAAGGATAGGCGCCAAGCAGCTCACACATATTTCAGAATTC
>JAICPX010000058.1 GCA_025929635.1 Chitinophagaceae bacterium | reverse complement strand
AATCGGTGCACTCGTTTATGCAGTGGTTAATATCCGCAAAAAAAGCGTGATTGCATACGGGATCTTATTCTTCTTTATTACCCTTGCGCCGGTTTCCAACGTGTTTTTCCCGATTGCAGCAACCATGGCAGAACGATTCATGTATATCCCTTCACTGGGATTTTGCATTATCCTTGCTTATTTTCTGATGAGGATCACAAATAGCAAAAACATACAGAGCGGGATCAAAAACTTTTTTCAATTTGTCTCCGTTAATTATAAACCATTGGCCCTGGTGTTGGCTATCTGCATTCTTTATGTCTTTAGAACAACAACCAGGAATGCGGACTGGAAAGATAATTTGACATTATTTAGTCATGATGTGAAAATATCCGGTAACAGTGCAAGAACAAATCAAACTCTTGGAAGTGCGCTTATGCTCGCAGGTATGAGCGCTAAGAACAAACAAAATCAAACGGACACATTTAACCTTGCAAAAAACTATTTAAGGAAAGCGCTTGACATCTACCCAGATTTTTACTCCCCGCTGTCTCATTTGGGAGTGATCTATCTTTTTGAAAATAAAATTGACTCGGCGTACAGTTGCCTCAAAAAAGGCATCGAAATAATGCCCAATGATGTTGATTTGAATTTTAACCTGGGGCTATCGCTTTTTCATTTAAAAAACTATGAGGAAGCTATCAGGGTACTGAACAAAACTATCCGGTTATCCCCTGCGCATGAAAACGCATACTATAACCTGGCAACACTTTATCTGAATACCGGTGATTATGATAGCGCACTTTACCATTACTCAAAGGTCTTGGATCTAAATCCCAATAATGCAAATGCCTACCATAACTCAGGAGTTATTTTGAAGGCAAAAGGGGATAGTGCCAGGTCCAACGAGTTTATCCGGAAAGCAAAGTCCCTGGGTTATAAGACAAATTGAACTTCCAACGGGCAGTTAAGATACTACTCATTGTTCCCGGCAGATGGAGAGTGGTTCCCGGCGAATAAGATCTGGTTGTTTGGAAAATGTGACCTTTTAATTTATTTTCAACTCCAGGTGCAGGCATGCATAAAACATTACAATATCGCTCTTAGATGAAGAAACAAAAATTAAAAAAAGGGCGGGAAAAAGAACCCGGGAACAGAGAGACAAAACCCAAAGTCGCTGCCACGTCCAGGTCCTTAAGTAAGCTTAAAATTTATTTAGGGATAATAATTGCCGTTTTTGCTTTTATTCTTTATGCTCAAAGTATCAGTCATGAATACACTTTAGACGATCATAATGTCATAGATAAAAATTTTGTTACAAAAACCGGGTTGGAAGGCATTCCAACAATCCTAAAGACAGATTATTGGTATGGCTCAGGTAAAGATGAATTAAGAGGTCCTATCTATCGCCCCACGTCATTAATTGTGTTTGCCCTTATTTGGGAATTATCGCCGGATAATCCTCACGCTTATCATTTCATTAATGTTCTACTTTATGCCTTTACCTGTCTTTTTTTGTTTCTGCTTCTTTGCAGGCTATTCAAAACTCAAAACCTTTTATTGCCTTTCATATGCGCCTTGTTTTATACAGCTCATCCCATTCACACAGAAGTAGTTAATAATATAAAAAGCCTGGATGAAATACTCTGTTTCCTGTTTGGACTAATTTCGATATGGCTTCTGCTGAAATATGCAGCAACAAAATCCAAATCAGCGTTTCTCCTGGGCGGCGTGAGTTTTTTTCTCGCTTTATTATCAAAGGAAACTGCGATATCTTTCTTATTAATTATTCCTTTGATTATATTTTTTTATGCTGACAATTTCAGAAAATCAATAATCCCGACCTTACTATTATTAATTTCCCTAACCGGGATTTGGTTGATCCTGAGGATGAACATATTCGAGGACCTTCACCGGAATATAGTAACTCAAACCTCTGAATTAAATAACACCTTATACGCCGCTCCCAACGTTATCAGCAGGTATGCAACCGCTTTTTATATCCTTTTGAGATATATTGGATTATTAATCATCCCTCACCCACTGACCTCTGATTATAATTTTGCACAGATCAAAATACAGAACCTCGGTGATCCAGGTGCACTGGCAGGAATAATAATATACATGGGTCTCGGAATCTATTCGATTCTTAATTTCAGAAAAAAAAGCATCCCGGTATTTGGCATTTTGGTTTTTTTATTACCCCTGGCCCCTGTTTCAAATATATTTTTTCTTGGTGGGTCGTCAATGGCGGAAAGATTTTTGTACATCCCATCCTTAGGATTCTGCATCCTCCTTGCCTATGTTCTTATCAAACTTACAAATGCCGAAAGTATAGTAATTAAATTCAAAAGTCTTCCCCAGTTTTTCGGCCTTAATAAAAAGGTATTCTTTATTGTGCTGGGGATCTGTGCACTTTATGTATTTAAAACTACCTCAAGAAACAAGGACTGGAAAGATACTTTAACTGTTTTCAGCAAGGACATTCAGGTTTCAAAAAACAGTGCGACGGCAAACCACCTGCTGGGCAACTCATTGCTTCTCCGTGTTGCTGCATCGTCTAATATAAAGAATCGTTCAGACACTTTTAATCTTGCAAAAAACTACTTGAAAAAAGCATTGGACATTGCACCGGGATTTTTCAACGCTTCGTCGAACCTGGGTTATATTTATCTTGTAGAAAACAAGGCTGATTCAGCCTATTTGTACCTGCAAAAAGGTTTAAAATACGGCCCGGATGATGTTCAGCTAAATTATTACCTGGGATCTGCTTTATACCTGCTAAAAAGATTTGACGAATCTATAAAAGTGTTAGGTCATACCGTTGCTTTAAAACCGACTTACGAAGATGCGTACATGATGCTGGCTTCTTCCTATTTAGCAAACGGGGATTCGGATAATGGCTTACAATGTTATTTAAAGGTCATCGGCATAAACCCCAATAACGCAAAGGCATATCATTCAGCTGCATTACTTCTTAAGGCAAGAGGTGATGTCGGACAGGCAAATGAATATTTTAACAAAGCCGCCTCATTGGGATATAAACCAAATTAGGTATTGCAAATCCTATTCTGCCTATTTCTAATGTGCCTCTTTATTAACCGCCAATTGCTTCGGCCGGGTAAATATTTCAACATGTAAACTCTTTCCCAGCCTCGCAGGCAATAGTAGCATTGCAGCCGCGCTCATAAAAAATTTCTCATTTAGTAAATCTTTGCAACAAAAACAACATCTTATATCGGTAATCTCTCAAAGGGCATGAGGTTTGTATCCACATTTGTTAGTAATTGAAAGCCAGCTGACAGAGAGCAACTTTAATTTTTTATTATGTTTGCAAACATGGTTAATGATTCGAAGAAGATAAAAGTAGCGATCCTGGACCTTTATGAAGGCATGCCTAACCAGGGCATGCGTTGTATACGTGAAATTCTCAATACTTACTCAGAGGTACATCATCTCGAATTGGTTTGGGATGAATATGATGTCCGGCTGAAGAATGAAGTGCCCGATATGAGTTATGATATTTTTATTTCCAGTGGCGGGCCGGGATCACCGCTGGAGAGCCGTTATTCCGAATGGGAAGAAAATTATTTTCGCTGGTTGAATGAAATAGAACGCTGGAACAATAATCCCGGTAATGAGCAAAAGAAATATGTGCTGTTCATTTGTCATTCATTTCAACTGATCTGTCGTCATTATAATGTTGGTATCGTTTGCAAGCGAAGATCTACTGCGTTTGGCGTTTTTCCTGTGCATATGCTTTCTGATGGTTTTGATGAACCTGTGTTTGCTGGTTTAAAAGATCCTTTTTATGCAGTTGACAGTCGCGATTACCAGGTCGTCCAACCCAATCATAACCTGTTGGAAGAATTGGGTGCAAAGATCCTGTGCATTGAAAAGAACCGTCCGCATGTGCCATATGAACGAGCCATCATGGCAATCCGTTTTAATGAATACATGATCGGCACGCAATTCCATCCCGAGGCTGACGCAGTGGGTATGAGCATGTATTTACAAACCGAAGAAAAAAAGCATACCGTGATCGAAGAACATGGCGAAGCAAAGTGGAAAAGCATGCTTGAGCACCTGAATGATCCAGATAAGATCATGTGGACCTACTCACATATACTTCCGAATTTTTTGAACCATGCGATCGAGCAGCTGCAATTGGAATTGGTATAATTGCGAGACCGACAGAATAGATGTTATCTTAAACCCTGATGTGCAGTCCGAAGCGATCCCCTCAAGTATCATCCCATGCAGCGCTCCGTTCGGCTGCGATAATTCTGGTTCATCTTTTTTGTAGAGACAAGGCGTGCCTTGTTTCTGCAATTATTGACCATTCACCTTCCGATAGCTATCGGGACAATCATTGACGATTCCGGCTTTGTCAGTATCTTCCCTCAACAAACAAATAATCCATGATACCGGAGATAAGAAAAGAGTTCAACCAGAATTTTACCAAAGAAAAATATGCATCTTTCTTACGCGACCTTCAAAACGTACATCCCGGTGCCATTGAATTCAGAGTAGCAGAAACGCCCGTATTTGTTCCAAAAGAGTTTTCAAAAAAAATGCTTGATGCTTGTGAGCGCATTGTTGATATTATCGTTGATCCGAAATTCAAAGAGCTTACAAAAGATGCCATTCCAAAACCCCTACGCGTACCCGGCGAAAATGCCCATTCGCATTTTATCGCTTTTGATTTCGGCATTTGTATCAATGAAGCAGGAGAATATGAACCTCAGTTGATAGAAATGCAGGGCTTCCCTACCCTTTTTGGCTATGAGGTGTTGCTTGATGATGTATTCAGAAAACATTTTCCTGTTCCTGGTAACGACAGCCGTTTTCTTGGCGGGTTTGACAGGGAGAGTTATCTGCAATTGCTGAGAGAAATAATTGTTGGAAGTGAAGATCCTGCAAATGTAATACTGCTTGAAGTATTTCCTCACCTGCAAAAAACCAGGATCGATTTTTATTGTACACAGGATTACCTGGGAATCAAACCGGTTTGTATTACCGGGTTGCTTCCTGAAGGGAATAAGTTGTATTACATGAATGAAGGAAAGAAAACCCGAATAAAAAGAATTTACAATCGTGTCATCTTTGATGATCTTCAGCAACAATCCGCTGAAGTACAGGCTAAGGGACATATCTTATTTGAAGAACCCGATGTTGAGTGGATACCACATCCCAACTGGTTCTACCGTATCAGCAAATACACTCTTCCTTTTATTCATCATCCTTATGTGCCCAAAACATATTTCTTACATGAAATAAAACAATTACCGGCAGACCTTGAAAATTATGTTTTAAAACCATTGTTCTCGTTTGCGGGGCAAGGGGTTGTGATAGATGTAGCACCCGCGGATATCGAAAAAGTAAAAGACCCGGAGAACTGGATATTGCAACGAAAAGTAAAATATGCCGATGTCATTGAAACGCCCGACGTGCCCGCAAAAGCGGAAATAAGGATCTTTTATTTCTGGAAGGAGGGCACATCCAGGCCTGTTGCTACCAATAATCTTGCCCGCTTAAGCAAAGGGAAAATGATCGGTGTCCGTTACAATAAGGATAAGGAATGGGTCGGTGGAAGTTTTTGCCTATTTGAAAACCAAGATTGATGGATTATTGATCATTAATTATTACTGGAGGCAATTACCTGAATAATCAATAATTAATAATTAATAATTAGAAGTTTCAATAATACATGGAAATAATCATTATATCCCTTGTTGCATTTCTCGTAGCGATCCTCACTTTTTTTTCCGGCTTCGGACTGGGCACGATCCTTACTCCGGTTTTCATGATCTTTTTTCCCGTTGACGTTGCGATTGCATTGACAGGCATTGTTCATTTCTTTAATAATATTTTCAAATTGATCCTTCTTGGAAAAAAAGCCGACAAACAAGTAGTGTTGCGTTTTGGGATTCCGGCCGTGATCGCCGCATTGATCGGAGCATGGTTATTACTTCAGATCACGGATCTAAACCCATTATTCAGTTATACAATTGGAGACCGCGTATTTGAAGTCTCTCCGGTGAAATTTATTATTTCCGTTTTGCTTATAATTTTTGCCCTCATCGATCTGATCCCTTTTTTCAACAAGCTTGAATTTGGAAAAGACAAACTCCCTATTGGTGGTGCATTGAGCGGGTTCTTCGGAGGCTTATCCGGGAACCAGGGAGCCTTGCGTACCGCTTTTCTAATCAAAACTGGTTTAACAAAAGAAGCGTTTATTGCAACTGCAACGGTTGTTTCGTTTTTTGTTGATTTCACCAGGTTGTCGGTGTATGCGACACGATTTACAAAATCGGGATTACATGAAAATATAACAGTAGTCATTTGTGCAACACTTGCAGCTATCACAGGTGCTTTTATTGGAAACAAGCTGTTGAAAAAAGTAACCCTGAGATTTATTCAAAAGTTAGTGGCGGTTATGCTGATAATAGTTTCAATAGCTTTGGGAAGTGGGATGATATAAATATTGAATCACGCCCATGGGTTAAAAAATGAGCCGAGAAATATAATAATTACTCTAAATATTCAGTTATGCAATTGATCAAAGACATTCCGGTTAAAACGCTTGCCCCGGGCATCACAGGTCATTACGCTCATGGAGAAAATGTAACATTCGGCTTTGTACAACTTGAAAAAGGAAGCATAGTGCCGCTGCATCATCATATTCACGAGCAGATCACTTATATACTCGAAGGACAGCTTGATATGCTGATCGATGGTGTTGAGCATCCGATGACGGCAGGCATGTATCATGTAATCCCCTCAAATGTCCCTCACTCAGCTGTGGCTGCTACCGATTGCAGGGTCATCGATGTATTTGGCCCGGTTAGAGAAGATTATAAAACAACCACCCCGGTATGGGAATAAGAATTTATTCCTGTATTTTTATTTAACACATGAGATATATTGTGCTCCTGGTAAACTTACTGCTTGCGCATAATTTAATTATGGCCCAGGCGGATAATGAAATTCAGGTTTATGCCTCTCCTACTATCCAGCATAAATGGACAATTTTCGAATTGCACAACAACTATACTTTCAAAGGAAGTAAATTTCTTGCTGATCCAAAGGATGCAAGATGGTACAACACGACATTGGAGATCACTCATGGATTTGGAAAAAATTTTGAGATAGGTTTCTATACGTTTGCGGGCATAGAACCGGATGGCGGTTACACTTACCTCGGTAATCAGATCCGTCCAAGAGTAACCGTGCCTGAACAATGGAAATGGTCATTTGGGGCCAGCTTATCTGCAGAGTTTGGATTTTTCCGGCCTGACGATACGACAGATTTTTTTTGGCAGGGCGAGATCCGGCCGATCATTGATAAAACATGGGGCGATTTTTATTTTTCATTTAATCCAAATATTGATTTTGCTATCAGCGGTGATGACAAAGGAGTCGGCTTCTCACCGCAATTCAAGGCTGTTTATACAATGCAACAGAAAGTGGGTTTTGGATTTGAATATTATGGGGGTCTTGGTGAGTTCAAAGATATCCTGCCGCTAAAAATGCAGGAGCATTTACTTGGACCCATCATCGATCTTTATATTCATCCGATGTGGGAAATACAGGGTGGTTTTCTTTTTGGACTAACTGACAACTCTAATCAACGTGTATTTAAACTGCTCCTGGGAAGAAGGGTAAAAAGGTCATAAGAGTCATAATGCAACTTCCATTTGACTCATATGACCCATATGACCTAGCTGACCTATTTGACTATTTCACATGAATTCTCACACCAAGAAACAATCTTCTCCCCTGGTTTGGTGCATATACATAAGCGGGATCAAAAGTCAGGGCATATGGATTTTCGGCAGTCGCTAAAACATTTCCTGAACCATCGTACTCAACTTTCTTATCAAAGGGATCGTGTGAGCGGGCGAGAATAAAAGAAGTATTCTTTGCTGGTGTCCAGTTCAGTAAATTTTTTATGCCTCCATATATTTCAAATAAAGAAGAAAACTTTTTTGTCGCCTGGATATTTTGTATGCTCCACACCGGAGAAGTGGGTTTACGTGGATCAAGCACAGAGATGAGCGGCAATTGCATCGGCCCGTAAATATTGCCTGTATAGTCAATTGTAATGCCATTTACAGGAAACGAATATGTAAACGCCCATGTACCACTCCATTTTTCAGTAAGCAAAATATTTTGCTTTATTTTTTTACCCGCCCCGTCATTCTCAAACTTCGCAACATCTTGTAGCGTAATACCTGTCAATATTCTTATTCTTCTTGAAAGGTTACCTTCCGCATTTAAAGTAATGCCTCTTGAAATTGAAAATCCATCAAGATTTTCATAAATGATCTTATTGGGATCGGTGAGATAATCTGGAATGATCTGGTTATGAAAATAGGTATACCAACCGGAAAGATCAACGTTCAATGCAGCTTTACTCCCAGTGATCCGTGTAGAATAGTTGACATTGATATTATAACTCTTTTCTGGCTTTAATTTTTCCTTTACTTCAACTGCCCGTGCGCCGGTCAGTGCAGCATGTTCTTCAGTAAACAAACTCACGACACGAAAACCTGTTCCTCCATTCACTCTTATGATCTGTTTATCATTTAATGACCACTTCCATGCAATCCTTGGTGTAAGAATATTCTTATGAACCGAATGATAGTCATATCGCATTCCCAGAAGCAGATGATGTTTGTTGTTCAATTTCCACTCTGATTGTAAAAAGATCCCCGGCAAAAAGACTTTTTCAGGGTCGTTGTTTCCTGTCAGTGTATCTTTTGTTGCCGTGGAGTTATCATCATAATAATTATACCTCGTTGCCAGGCCAATCAGTGCTGAATGATTATGAGAAACATTCTTATCCCACGTAAGCTGACCGAAATAGATCTTCTGATCAGCAAAAAAAGGTGTAATTCCATAATAAGAATCCTGGTGATGGCCTGTGGCAGAAAAAGAAAAGATCATTTTCTCCGTTGTTGGCAATTGATAATTTCCAATTGCTTCCCACCGGCTTGTCCTGATGCTTTCTCCATAGACGCTATCGGTACCGCGCCATTTGCGGTTCCAATGCATTTCGCCTCCCCAACGATCTTCATAAAAATAACGCCCTGCCAGTGATGCCAGGCGATCATTCTTTCTCTTAAAACTTATCTTATTAAAAACAGAAATCCGGTGCTGCAATGTGACGTCAGTAAAATTGTCTTTATTGTTGTCAACAGGATTTTGATAATTAAAATAATTTATTCCCAATAAGCTACTGGCTTTTTTTCCTATCCTGAATTTCGCACCTGCATCAACCGAGTGCTCAAGCCAGCTAGTCGACATTGCGTTAAACGTAAATGCCGGTGCTTTATCAGGCGATTTAGTTATTATGTTGATTAACCCACCGATCGCCTCAGAACCATATAAACCTGAAGCTGGCCCTTTTACTATCTCGATGCGATCAATCAACTGGGTAGGGATCCCAAATAATCCATAAACGGATGCCAGGCTGCTGACAATCGGCATCCCATCAATTGTGATCATTGTATAGGGACCTTCCAAACCATTTATATGAATGTCGCCGGTGTTACAAATATTGCAATTCAGCTGTGGACGAACGCCATTTACATTTTGTAAGGCTTCAAAAATGCTTGGCACAGGGTTTTTCCTCAGGAACTGTGGTGTATAAACCTCGACCAATATCGGGCTCTCTTTTTTTAACATTGGTTTCATTGTCCCTGTTACTACTACGGCATCCAATGAAGAACTGACAGGCACAAGATTAAAAACCTGGGGACTACTCACATCACGCGGCACAAGTATGTTTCCATGATAGGCTTCATACCCTATCATAGAAATATGCAATAGATAATTACCCGGTTGAAGACTTGTGATTGAGAAATGACCTGTTTCATCAGAAATAACTGCAAGTTTTAGTTTCTTGATTTCGATAGTCGCCCCTGGAAGTGGCATTGTATCATGCATTATCCTGCCACTAAAAGACTGTGAATTGCACACCATAGCAATCAGCATTAATCCTATCAAAACATTGGCCTTTTTCATCCGACCACAAATATAGTTGGTTTATCAAAATAAATTTATTTGGTAGACCAAATTTTTTTACCCGGTTTACCTTATTATTTTTGTCATATGGGGCATTTTATACACCATTCCGAGGAAAACTACCTGAAGACACTTTATAAGCTGAACACCAAACAGGTTAAGAAGGTCAACAACATTGCGCTGGCTAAGGAATTGGGTCTGAACCCGGCGACAGTACTTGAAATGGTAAGAAAACTTAACTCAAAAAAATTAGTAAAGATCCTGGCCGATAAAACGATACAGCTTACAGAGAATGGGAAGAAAAATGCTTTACTGATCATTCGTAAGCACCGGTTATGGGAAGTCTTCCTGACTGAAAAATTAAAATACGCATGGAATGAAGTTCATGAACTGGCCGAGCAACTGGAACATGTGGAAAGTGAAGATATGATCGACCGGCTCGAGGCTTTTCTTGAATATCCTGCTTTTGATCCTCATGGTGACCCAATTCCCGACCGGAATGGAAATATAAAATCAAAGACTTCAGTTTCACTGGCTATGGCGGCAAAAAGCAAAAACTATATCGTAGTAAATCTTGCGGACACCAGTGATTCATTCCTTGATTATCTCGGCAGATTGAATATAAAACCTGGCAGCAAATTTAAACTCGTTGAACACACCCGGTATGATAATTCGTCAACAATCCTGATACAAAAGAAAATAATCAGCTTAAGTGAAAAGGTCGCTAAGAATATCTTGGTTCAACCTGCTTAGTCTGACAGATTGATGCTGGCAACCCGAATGGTTCTTGCTTTATCATCTGTCCACGCAAAGAATACTTTATCTCCGGCTTTGGTCATCTGCGGAAAGCCGCCGGATCTTTTGTCTGATGATGAGGCTATCACCACCGATGGTTCTTTTGATCCATCTGACCGTACCGTAACTTTCTTGACCGATGAGCCTTCCATCCAGCTGACTATTGCTGATGACGAATCAAGCATCACCAGGTCTATTCTGCCAATCGCGTTTCCTTCGCCAATTTGTATCACCCTTCCAAAACTTTCTCCGTTGTCATTTGAGAAAACAACTTTCACCTGGCCCTTTTGATCCTTCATAGAAAACCAGGCGATGGCCAGATCATTGTTTATGGCATCGGCCTTCGGCCCATTCACAGGACATGCCCTGATCCGCCAGTTATCGGCATAAACTGCTTTGGGGCTGGTCCATTCACCATCCAGGAATCGAACGATTGAAATGTCCCTTATTTCATCCCCGGAACGATCACGGTACACAACAATAGGTCCATCAGTTGTTATCGCGGCGGTAGTTTGGCAACAATCACAAATTCTTTCGTCCAATTCCCATTCATTTGTTTTGTGACCATTCTCAGCGATGAATGCCGCACGCAAAGTCATCTCACCCTGGTGTCCGCTATGACTGTTGTGGCTTTCTCCGTTGACGGTTTTTCTTCCATCGAGCCATGTCACAAAAAACTGGTCCTTGTATGGGATGATCGACACAAAGCCATGCTCTGCCTTTTTCCCATCATCATGTAAGGCCTCTGGTGTTGACCATGTTTTGCCACTATCGGACGAAACGCTGATTTTTACATCATAGGTAAACTTTGCCGTGTCACTCTTCTCTAGAAAATGGGCGATATAATTTTTATTGCCATCAGTGGAGATAACAGGATAATCAGCCCAATTCACAAACCAATTATTGCCCGATGCTATCGTAGAAGGCAAAGACCATTTATCATTAACCAGGGAAGAAAATTTTAATGTGCTTTGTTTGCCAACCTTTTCAATCCACGACAAGTGAACGGTCCCCGCGCTATCGGTAAACAAATAAGGCTGGGCACATGAATCACCCGCTGGCGAGGACAGGATCGTTACTTTTGAAGAAACAGCAACTAATTTCTGTTCCTCATCACCGCCTGAACAGGAAAAAATAATTCCAGAAATAATCACTATATGCAGAACTTCCCTCATTCCTCGTTTACGATTTTTGATAATAGATCAAGGTTTGTTTTATCATCCCACTTGCGATAACCCATTTCTGAGAAAACTTGTTTACCCTTTTTGTCAAAAATAAAGGTTGTTGGCAGTACCGTAATGCCCAATTCTTCCAGATTACCTGCTTTCACATAATTAAGATTATAATTATGTTTTTTCTCAAACCAGTCAATTTGTTCTGTCGTTTCATCAGATGCAAATAAGAACTCGATCCTATCATTGTTTAGGATCCCGATGGCATTTCTAATTGTTGGCATTTCTTCAATACAAGGCTTGCACCATGTTGCCCAAAAATTGATAAACACAACTTTACCCTTGTGTTTAACCAGGTCGATGGAGTCACCTTTCAGGTCGGTTAGTTTTATATTTCCAGGCTTTATAGCCGCTGCTGTTCCTACGGATGATTCTTTTTTTTGAGCGTCATTGCAACCAATAATTATGAAAACAATAAAAAACAGCTTTATTAATAATTTCATCAGGTAGTATTTGTTTTATTGATCTGGCCTTTTAACAATTGTGCATTTATCGCTACAATAATAGTACTTAAGCTCATAAAAACAGCGCCAATGGCCGGATCAAGAACAAACCCTGTGGAATAAAGAACACCCGCCGCCAGCGGAATAGCAATTGCATTATAACCGGTGGCCCAAATAAGATTCTGCACCATCTTATTATATGTTGCCTTTCCGAACAGGATCAAATTCAGGATATCCATGGGATTACTGTTCACCAGGATAATATCCGCCGTCTCAGCCGCGATATCAGTTCCGGACCCCACGGCAATACCCACATCCGCCTGTGCGAGTGCAGGCGCATCATTCACACCATCACCTGTCATTGCAACAAATTCATTTTGGCTTTGCAGATTTTTTACAATTTCAACTTTTTGATGCGGCAACACTTCGGCATAGTAACCATCCAATCCCAACCCATCTGCCACTGCCTTTGCGACCCGTTCATTGTCCCCTGTTGCCATCATTATTTTAATTCCATTTTTTTTGAAAGATTCAATTGCTGATTTTGATTCAGGACGAATCTTATCAGCTAAAGCAATATAACCTGCCAACCGGTCATCGATTAAAACAAATACAATTGTTTCAGCTTCGCTTGTTGAACTATTTGCCGGAATGGGAATCTGTTCTTCCCTTAAATAGCCGGGGCTCACTACTTTTATGTTCTTACCATTCACCCTCGCCACCACCCCTTTTCCAGTGATTGCATTAAAACTTTCAGCTTTTAGAATTTCCAGGTTCTCCTGATTTGCTTTTTGCATTACACCAACGGCGATCGGGTGTTCTGATGACTGTTCGAGAGCGGCAGCATATTGCAATAATTCGTTTCTTGAAATATTACTATTAGTTGTTTCAATTCTTGTCACGCCGAACTCACCGATCGTCAATGTTCCTGTTTTGTCAAATACTATGGTTGTAATTTTTCTTGAATTTTCAAAAGCAGTCCTGTTACGGATCAATAAACCATTTTGCGCAGAAACAGCAGTGGAAATGGCAACCACTAAAGGTATTGCCAGGCCCAATGCATGGGGACAGGAGATTACCATCACGGTGACCATCCTTTCGACAGCATAATTAGTTTCGCTTCCTAATAATAACCAGACTACCAGGGTCGCTATACCAACAAACAGAGCAATATAGGTTAACCATTTTGCTGCACGATCTGCAAGATGCTGTGTTTTTGATTTTGTTTTTTGTGCTTCCCCAACTAATTTGATCACTTTGTTCAGGTAGCTGTCTTTACCTGTATGTAATACCATTACTTTTAGTGAGCCATTCCCATTAATAGAGCCGCCAATTACTTTATCATTCTTCTCTTTCTTTACTGGTTTACTTTCTCCGGTCAACATACTTTCATTCAGATAACTTTCACCTTCTGTAACTATTCCGTCAGCAGGAACTTTTTCACCCGGTTTGATAAGTACTATATCATTGCTTTGCAACTCTTCCAATTTAACATCCATCACATGATCACCATGCACTTTGTGTGCTTCAGCGGGCATCATGCTTACAAGCAATTGCAATGCTTTAGAGGCGCCAAGCACTGATTTCATTTCCAGCAAGTGACCCAGCAGCATGATAACAATCAGTGTTGCTAATTCCCAGAAAAAATCCATGCCGGGAAAACCGAATATTATGGCTACACTGAAAACATAAGCGACCATAATTGCCAAAGCAATCAACGTCATCATGCCCGGAGATTTGGCCTTTAATTCTTCAACTATCCCTTTTAAAAAAGGCCATCCCCCGTAAAAGAAAATAAAAGATGAAAGAGCAAGCAGAACATATTTATCACCCGTAAATTTTATTTCAAAGCCCAGCCAATGCTGTATCATTTCCGACAAAAGCAAGACAGGAATTGTCAATATTAATGAAATCCAGAAACGTTTTTTGAAATCATCAATCATCATAGCATGATGATCATGGCCTGGCTGCCCCATAGGTGCACCATGATTTATTGGCATATCATGATGCGCATTTCCTGCCTTCAGACGCTGTTTTTGTTCTCCGTGATGGTGGTGATGCATATTTGTATGTTCCATAGCTGAAAAATTATAAGATCAAATCTAAATCAACCCTTAGGGACGAATGTTATAGAATTTTGAATATGTTTTACAATTTTTCCCCGGTAAGCGTTTAAATCCTCGGGTTTCAACAATCGTTTTTGTATCCTTTACGTCTTACGTAAATATCATCTGCAATACAATCTGCAAATAAAAAATACAATTAACACATACCATTGTGGTTGTCGCAGCTCTGATTTATTTTTTTCATCTTATTAATGAGAATGTCCTTCCATCGGGTTTACTCCTTTCTTAAAAACATATTCACTATTCAGCAAATAAGCCCCGGATACTACCACAACATCGCCCGATTGCAATCCACTTTTTATCTCAATGCGTCCATTGTCTTCCATCCCAATTTCAATCATTTTGCTTTT
>JAICPX010000042.1 GCA_025929635.1 Chitinophagaceae bacterium | reverse complement strand
AGGTTTTAGATTTTGGATTTGTTAAGAGAAGTATTTCTGCTCCACCAATTCGCAAATAATATGTCCCACCATGATGTGGCTTTCTTGTATCCTGGGGGTGTCTGTTGAAGGGATATTGATCAAGTGATCACAAAGTGTTTTTAACTTGCCGCCGGTTGCGCCGGTAAACCCAACAGTAATCATTGCTTTTTGCCTGGCAACTTCAAAAGCGTTGATGATATTTTTCGAATTACCTGAAGTGGATAAGCCAACTAAAATATCACCGTTCTCACCAATGCCCCCGATCAACCTTGAATAAATATCGTCAAAGCTGTAATCATTAGCTACGGCTGTCAAATAAGAAGTATTGCAGTGCAACGCTTCAGCAGGGAGCGCTTTCCTGTCTTTATAAAATCTCCCGGAGAATTCTGCCGCCATATGTTGCGCATCTGCAGCACTGCCACCATTGCCACAGAAATAAATTCGATTGCCATGCTGAAAAGCATGTACCATCACATTAACTGTATCACAAATTGCTTTAAGTAAATCTTCATCACCTAATAACTTCTGTTTAGTCTCAATAGAAGCTATTATGATTTCCTTGACCTTCTTCATTTTTTTTCCTCCAAACCCCTGCCTCACGGCAGGGTGAATTCCGGTTAAATTGTCCATGTGGTTAATCCATGCTCCACAAATTGGTAAGTGCGGCTTTTTCCGCCAAACCGTTCCAAACTTTTCATCACTGCGTATTTTGTATTGGCAGGGCAATAAAAGATCATGAAACCACCACCTCCCGCTCCAGAAATTTTCCCTCCCGATGCGCCCGATGCTTTTGCTGTTTCATAGATCTCTTCCATTAATGAATTGCTGATCCCTTCCGCCATTTTTCTTTTTTGCTGAAACCCGAAATCGAGTATTTCACCGATCTCGTTCAATCTTCCTTTCAACAAAGCTTCTTTCATCATCATTGCCTGTTGTTTCAATTGATGCATTGCCCCGATCGAGTTTTCATTTTTTGCTTCTACATTCTTTGCCTGCTGCTCAATTATCTTCCCTGAATCACGACTTGTATCTGTATAATACAGTAATAGATTATTCTCCAATTCAAACAAATATTGTTGTTTTATCCGCAAAGGATTCACGACCACTTTGTCATTCTCATAAAACTCCATATAATTCACCCCGCCAAATGTGGCCGCGTACTGATCTTGCTTGCCACCGGCAAATTTCAGGTCTTTTCTTTCAATATCATAGGCATAGTGTGCCATATCATATTCGCCAAACGGTAAACGCAGCATTTCGGCAAATACACCGATCACGGCTACAACAAGCGTTGAAGAAGTGCCAAGCCCTGAACCGGCAGGAGCATCTACATATGTCGAAAGTTTAAAACCTGTTTGTAAACCATGGTCTTTTCGGATGCGATTATAAACCCCCTTCATCAGATCAAGTTTACCGTTTATTGGCAATTCATTTGTAAGGTCAAATACCAGTTCCTCCTGCCTGTCAGTAGCCGATAAAATGATCTTCTTTTCGGCCAGCGGCTCCAATGTTGCATGTGCATATAAAGAGATGGTTGCATTCAATATTGCGCCGCCATAGATATCGCTATAGGGGCTTACATCTGTGCCCCCGCCGGCCAATCCGATTCGTAAAGGTGCTTTGCTGCGATAGATCATTTGTCGTGAAATGTGAAAGTGAGACGTGAGACGTCAGACGTCAAACGTCAGAGGGTTAATCGATCATCTTCGATAACATTGCAAAACATTTGTTCAGGAGCTCACCGATCCTTACAAGGTTGCCTTTTTTGAAATAATTCAAATCAATTGCGACTTCCAAAACAGTATCAATTTCGACAATTGACCCTCTCGATACAACCAAATACCGTTTCCGTTCGACACTTGATTTTCTGGTACATCCCTCTGCCAGATTTAGTTTAACAGATAAAGCTGCTCTTCTTATTTGCTGTACCAGATTAAATTTCTCTTCCTGAGGAAGAAGTATCGAGAATTTATATACCTCGTTTACAAGTTCTGTTACAGAAGAATAAACATTAAGTGATTTGTGTTTAAGTTGTATAAACATATAAAAGTATTTTCCTATTCTCTCACGTTTGGCCTCTCACGTTTGACGACCAGAGAGGGCTACCACTGCATTCACAAGATTTGCCCAGCTATATTTTTGTTTTTCTGTGCGAAGATGCGGAATAAAATAATTCTCTCCTAATTGATAGAAACGGAGGATTGCATCAGCAATTGATTTTGGGTTTGGTTCCGCAACCAATCCAACTTTTTCATGAGGCACCAATGAAGCAAGTCCACCAACATTGGTGACCACCATTGGTTTTTCGAAATGATAGGCAAGCGGAGTAACCCCGCTTTGTGTTGCATTCCGGTAAGGCTGTATCACCGCATCCGCGGCACATAAATAATAGCGAACATCTGAATCTGGAATAAAATCTGTTCTTAATATAAGCTGGTCTTTTACCTGCAGTTGATCAACCAGGTCATAGTATTGTCTTTTGTCTTCATAAAACTCGCCCGCGATCAACAGCTTAACTCCCGATTTTTTAATTCTTTCATCGGCCATGGCTCGCAAAAGAATATCAAGACCCTTGTATTGCCTGATAAATCCAAAAAACAAAACGATCTTTTCATCTTTGGGTAAACCAAGTTGATCCCTGGCTTCTTCCTTCAGCAGCGGGCTTCCGAAATTGTCATACAATGGATGCTGAACGATCTTTCCTGGTTTATCTTTTTGAAACTGGCGGAGATCGGCCATCACTTTTTCACTCATGGTAATAAATGCATCGCAACTTTTCAGAAAGTAACGGGTAAAAGTTCTGTCGCCTGGCCGGTGTTCGTGGGGGATCACGTTGTCAGCGATGCAAATAATCTTTGTATGACCGTTCTTTTTCACTCTTCTTAAAATAGTTCCGAGTGCAGGTCCCATCAATGGTATCCAGAAACGGACCACGATAATATCTGGGCTCTCGGTCTTAAGTTTATTGCCAACTTTTAACCAGTTAAACGGGTTGATAGAATTTATCAATGACCGGATCACCAATCCTTCAGGTGCCGGCTCTTTTGTGTATTGCGATTTTCCGGGAAAAAAAATCCGGGGATATTGAAGTGAAAAGGAGCAGATCGAACAATCATAACCTGATTGAATAAACTCCTTTGCCAGCCGTTGGTTGAACGTAGCTAAGCCTCCCCGCAACGGATGGCCGGGTCCTATGATAACGACACTACTCATTAAAAACCTGTTTTCTTTTCTATCAGGTAAGAATTTCTTCCCGGTGCATTTCTTGAGATCAATTCACCAATAAACCCCGAAAGAAACAACTGCACACCGATGATAGTTGTCGTGAGAGCAATGTAAAATCCCGGCTTATCCGTTAACGTGGATGCGGGATCAATGATCTTTTTAATGATGAGATAAACAGACAATCCAATCCCAAGTAGAAAAAATAGAGAGCCCAGCAGGCCAAAAAAATGCATCGGTCTTTTACCGTATTTGCCAACAAACATGATCGAAGCAAGATCAAGCGGGCCATTGATAAAACGGCTGATACCGAATTTGCTTTTGCCATATTTTCTTGCCTGGTGAGTTACTACTTTTTCCCCGATCTTTTTATACCCGGACCACTTTGCAAGAACAGGAGTGTAACGATGCATTTCGCCATAAACCTCGATACTCTTTGCAACATTTCTGCGGTAAGCTTTTAGTCCGCAATTAAAATCATGAAGCTTGATACCGGACATCCACCGTGTAGTTGCATTGTAAAACTTCGAAGGGATATTTTTTGTCAACGTGTTGTCGTATCTTTTTTTCTTCCATCCGCTAACCAGGTCAAAGCCATCTTCAAGGATCAATCTTCTTAGTTCGGGGATCTCATCGGGGTTATCCTGCAGGTCTGCATCCATAGTGATCACCACATCGCCTCCGGCGGCACGAAATCCTTCATTCAATCCGGCGGACTTTCCATAGTTGCGCTGAAATTTTATGCCCTTGATATTAGCATCCCGGCTTCTTAGTTCTTCAATTACTCTCCATGAATTGTCAGTGCTCCCATCATCAATGAAAATGATTTCATAGGAAAAATTGTGTGCTTTCATCACACGGCTTATCCAGTCTGCTAATTCAGGCAGTGATTCCTCTTCATCCCGGAGTGGTATAACGACCGAAATATCCATTAGCGGGGAAATTGATCAAGCGGGTTTACTTTGTTCTTCTTAGCAAATGCGGCACCAAGTAATGAGGCGATACAGCCAAAGATCATGTTGCCAAATATGATTGCCAGGATCATGAATGGCCAGAAGAATTTTTTCATCATCGACATCGCTTGTTCCATCTTATCGCTATCCAGGTCTTGCTTCTCCAGTTGCTCTGCCTGCATTTCAAAGATCTTTTCCTGCATGTCAGGGAAAAGAACTTTAAAAGCAATTACAGTATAAACGAGCATGATCACGATAATAACGATAGTCGTCACAAAACCATGCATAAATACCTTTCCAAAAGTGACAAACCCTTCTTTTTGGTTTGCAAAATGAATGCACGCGATGATCAGGCTAATAACCATGACAGCATTGACGACCCAATTATACCAATTGGTGAACCCAAGTCCTGAATAATACCCGGCAATGCTAAGGATGATCATTACCAAAGCAATCATAATTCCTTTTATCTGCGGCGTTACGATTTTAGTTTCTTCCATGGTTTTGGTTTTAAGTGTTCAAATGTACTTGCTCTTTATTAATTATCCCGATCACTTTACCGGTTAGTTTTTTTCCGATGAAGGGCGAGTTTTTTGATCTTGAGCGAATATTGTTCTTTTCATATGTCCATGCTGCATTTGGACAGAATAGGGTCAAACAGGCTCTTTCGCCTTCCTTTATTGTTCCTGGTGGTAAGCCCAGCAATTTCCTTGCGTTAAGTGATAAGACTTCAACAGCCCTTTCGTCTTTTAGACCAGGTAGCGACGTTGTCAGGATAGCATAAGCGGTTTCCAGCCCGGTCATACCATTCCTGGCATATTCGAATTCAGTTTCCTTGCTATCGGCCTCATGTGGCATATGATGAGTCGCAACGCAATCAACAGTTCCATCTTCAATTCCTTTTTTTATCGCATCCCGGTCTTCCGCATTTCTCAATGGAGGATTTACCTTCAAATTGCTGTCATAAGTTTTGAGATCATCATCAGTGAAATAAAGATGATAAGGAGTAACCGAACAACTGACATTTGTTCCTCCTTTTTTCCCCCGGTCAATATACTCAAGTGATTTTTTTGAAGAAACGGCTGTAAAATGAAGTCTTGACTCAGCATATCTTGCGAGTTTAATATCCCTGGCTACAATTATCTCTTCAGCCATTGAAGGTTTGCCGGGTAAGCCGATCCGGGTGGAAACAATTCCTTCGTGCATCAATCCATGGGCATTAATGCTCTTATCGTCTGGCAACTGGATGATCATTCCGCCAAAGGCTTTTACATATTGTAACGCTTTCACGAGTAATCCTGCAGACTGGATACAATTGATACCGTCACCAAAGGCGATAGCACCGCTTGTTTTCATATCATACATTTCTGCAAGTTCCTTTCCTTCGGTGTTTTTGGTAACTGCACCGATAGGATAAACGTTTACCGGTGTTGATCTTGCTTTCTGAACAATATATTCCACCTGGCTTTTTGTATCTGTTGCAGGTTTTGTATTGGGAATAACCAGCACATCGGTAAAGCCGCCGGCGGCAGCTGCCATGCACCCGGTTTCAATGGATTCTTTGTACTCGTAGCCGGGATCAGCAAAGTTGGCAAACATATCGACCCAGCCGGGAGAAACGCAGAGACCCTCAACGGATATCTCTTTATCGGCTTTATTTGATAAATTCTTACCGATCTTTTTTATGATTCCGTTTTCAATAAAAATATCTGCTGATTGAGAATTGAAAGGGGAGTTGGGATCGACTACCCGCGCATTCTTAATGAGGAGATTCATTAAGCGGCGAAGATAAAGGTTGTTTTTTGATTACGAAAGACGGGAATTTAATAAAAAAGCTCTGAAATTCAGAGCTGGTCGGGCAGACTGGATTCGAACCAGCGACCCCTACGTCCCGAACGTAGTGCGCTACCGGGCTGCGCTACTGCCCGAAAAAAGGGCAATCATGCTTCAAATGACTACCCTTTGATCTTGTCGGGTGGACTGGATTCGAACCAGCGACCACTTGCACCCCATACAAGTGCGCTACCGGGCTGCGCCACCACCCGAACTCCGGGTTAACAAAATGTTTGTATCTCTACAAGTGTCTCGCCTCAGGCGAGACCACCACCCGAATGCATTTATCAACTGCGGATTGCAAATCTAAGATTTATTTAGCTTGGTAAAAAGTTGAAGTTGAATGACTCCATCTTAAATTATATCAAGTTATATTTTGAAAAGTAGTGGCTCACATTGAATTTTGCCGAAATCAGATGAACACAATTCAAATACAAGACCCTTTTCCATTAGAGAGTGGCAAAGCATTGCCTGGACTTACTATTGCGTATCACACTTATGGAAAACTGAATGACAAGAAAGATAACGTGGTTTGGGTTTGTCATGCTCTCACAGCAAATAGTAATGTATTTGAATGGTGGCCGGGTATAGTTGGTGAAAATTGTCTGATCAATCCAAATGACCATTTTATTGTTTGCGTAAATATGATTGGCAGTTGTTACGGGAGTAGTGGTCCATTGACGATAAACCCTGAAAACAATCAGCCCTATTATTCTTCATTTCCCATTGTCACCATCAGGGATATGGTGAATGCTTTTATACTTGTTCGAAAAAAACTCGCTATTGATAAGATAAAATTGCTGATGGGTGGAAGTATGGGTGGTTACCAGGTGCTGGAATGGTGCCTGATGGAACCGGAAGTAATTCAAAACAGCTTTGTGATCACCACTTCTGCATCAGAAAGTGCATGGGGTATTGCGATTCATACGGCGCAACGACTCGCAATAGAAGCAGATGCCACCTGGAAAAATAATTCTGCTGATGCCGGGAAAGATGGAATTAAAGCAGCCAGAGCGATCGGCATGCTTACCTACCGCAACTATAAGATATTTCACGACAAGCAAACGGATCCTGATATTTCAAAGACGGATAATTACAAAGCCTCCTCCTATATTCTTCACCAGGGAAACAAACTGGCTGATCGGTTCAATGCGCAGAGTTATTGGTTGCTGACGAAATCAATGGATAGTCACAATATTGCCCGTGGCCGGTTCCCTACACTTCAAGAAGCATTGAAGCAAATACACCAGCCAATTTTGGTGATGGGTATCGATAGTGATATTCTTTGCCCAAATGCCGAACAAAGATTTCTTGTTGAACATATTCCCAATTCTACATTGCATATTATATCCTCCGATTACGGACATGATGGTTTTTTAGTTGAAGCAGAAACTATTTCCAGGCATTTGTTTGAGTGGATGGAGAGGCACGGGGTTTGAGTTCAAGAAGTTTAAGAAGTTCAAAAGGTTGAAGAGGTTATACAGAATCGTTTGATTTAACTTCTGGAACTTATTGGACCTTTTAAACCTATTAAACGTTCTCAAATGCCTGCAATATATCTTTAAGAATATCCTCTCTATGCTCCAGCCCAACCGAGATCCTGATCAGGCCCGGGGAGATCGCAACTGACTGTCTTTCTTCTTCAGAAAGTTTTGCGTGTGTAGTACTTGCCGGGTGTGTGGCAATGCTTCTTGTATCGCCAAGATTTGCCGTCATTGAGAGCAACTGCAGGCTATCAAGAAATTTTCTCCCGGCTTCAAGACCACCTTTTAATTCAAAACAAAAGATGCCGCCTCCATTAAGCATTTGTTTTTTTGCAATTTCATATTGGGGATGTGAAGCAAGAAAAGGATATTTCAGCGATCTAATTTTTGAATGAGTTTGTAACTGTTCTGCAATCCACAGCGCATTGGAGGCATGTCGTTCCATTCTTACTTCTAATGTTTCCAGACTCTTGCTCAATATCCATGCATTAAAGGGAGAGAGGGCAGGACCCGTGTTTCGGCAAAACAAGTAGATGTCATTGATCAATTCTTTTTTCCCAACGACCACTCCGCCCAAAACCCGGCCTTGACCATCCAGCCATTTGGTAGCGCTGTGAACAACAAGATCGGCACCTGAACCAATTGGTAGTTGGCCAATCGGTGTGGCAAAACAATTGTCAACATTGAAAATAATATTGTGTTGGCGTGAGAGATCAGCCAAAGGTTTTAGATCCAGTATTTCAAGTCCGGGGTTTGTCGGGCTTTCGACATAGATCATTTTAGTATTTGGCCGGATGGCCTTCTTCCATTCTTCAATGTTTGCTGAAGCATCAACATAACTGTATTCAATTCCAAATCTTGAAAGATATTTTGTTATAATGTTATGTGTGCTTCCAAACAAAGCGCGACATGAAAGCAAATGATCACCTTTTTTTAATAACGCCATAAAAGAACCAAACACAGCACTCATGCCGGATGCGGTGGCGTAACCTGCTTCTGCGCCTTCAAGCGCAACCACTTTGTCAGTAAACTCCTGCACATTTGGATTGCTAAAACGGCTATAGATATTATCATTGGTTTCATCAGCAAATGCAGCGCGCATTTCTTCTGCAGTGTCAAAACAAAAACTACTGGTAAGAAACAGCGGCGTGGTATGCTCCATTTCATTTGTTTGCCCGACCCTGGTCCGTATTGCCCTTGTAGTAGAATGCATATTCGTCGATCGCTTTAAAATTTCAAAGTTAAGTAACGGGCCTCAAGCCCGATTCTTTATTTTTACCGCACACTACGAAGTTGAGTAGTGTCGCAGTTTGAAATAATTTGAACCACATAGGCACATAGAAACATAGTTTTTGATATAGAATTTTCTATGTGCGTATTCCTCTGTACTCTATGTGCCTGAGTGGTTCAGGAAATTCTTGTCTGGAATTTCAAACTGCGAAACTACCCGATGTTGAAATTGTGGTGGCATCGCATGACACCTGAACGAAAAGCAAAAATGGAGTTTGTACTGAGTAAAAGACAAAGCGACATCACGATTGTTTTGGAGAATGTTTTTGACCCGCATAATATCTCGGCCGTGATGCGGACATGTGATGCAGTGGGCGTGCAGGAGATCTATGTTCTGAACACAAAAATTCCCCGCCATAAGAAATGGGGAGCCAAGAGTTCTTCAAGCGCGGCAAAATGGCTCACCGTTCATCCATTTGAAGATGCGGAAGCGTGTTTTAGTGAACTAAGGAAGAAATACTCAAAAATTTTAACGACACATTTAAGCAGTGATGCCGTAAACTTGTATGATATAAATTTTACCCAACCTTTAGCGCTTGTTTTTGGAAATGAGCATAGCGGTGTTTCAGAGGAAATAAGAATGCTTGCCGATGGCAATTTTATTATTCCGCAAATGGGAATTATCAGGTCGTTAAATATAAGTGTGGCCTGCGCTGTAACTTTATATGAAGCATATAGGCAAAAAACCGCGGCTGGTCATTATGATCAACCAAAACTCAAGGGAGAAATGTTAAAAGAATTGATGATGAAATGGGGGCATGAGGAAGAATGAAACACCAGGCAGCAGGCAATAAAATATTCAATATGCAACGTTCAACGTTCAATTCTCAACTTAAACACCTGTTGTTCGGGTTCGTTTTCTTTATTTCATGTAAAGGGGAAACGAATTCGCAAACAATTGCAAAGTGGAAGATCGAAGACCTGGAGCAATACATCGCGAAAAGCAATGACCCGACCATTGTAAATTTTTGGGCAACCTATTGTATTCCCTGCTTGAAAGAGATACCTTATTTTGAAGAAACAGTAAAAAAGTATAAGAGCAAGGACATAAAACTTCTTCTTGTAAGTCTCGATTTCAAAGAGGCTTATCCGGAAAAGGTCAGCGGTTTTGTTGACAAACGAAAATTCACATCACAAGTGGTGTGGCTTGATGAAACCAACGCTGATTATTTCTGCCCGAAAATTGACAGTACATGGTCAGGTGTAATGCCCGCGACTCTTTTTATCAACAATAAAAAATCAGTTCGCAGCTTCTTTGAAGAGGAGATGTCAAAAGAGAAATTTGAAGAAGAGCTCAGAAAGATTTTTAACGACTAGCTTGGCGATTCTTCAACAGTATCTGCATCTTGTTTTGCGGTCATTTGATTGAGCTGGTAGAGAAAGTATGTCCAGGCTATGATAGCAACTATGGCTAACACGATCCCAAGAAAGCTGCCATAATAAAAACTGCGGGCAAGCAAGTAACCTGCAGCCCCAAAAAAAGAAAGGATGATCGTTTTGTTGATAATTGACCTGAGGTTCATAAGCGTGGGTTTGTTCCATTAACCGGGACCTGGGAGATCCTGGTCGCAGGGTAGTTAGGAAATGATGTGACGGCAATTTCCAGCTTAGATGCAACGTATGAAAAATTCCATACCGTACTTAAAAAAAATCCCCCGGCTTGCCGGGGGATGTATCTGATAAATTCAAGTATCAACCTTTTCTCTTGATCTGGCAGCCCATGGACCTGGACTCTTTCTGAGTTACGTCTTTGCCGGCAATCATCTCATCGATCGCTACCTGCAAGTGTTTACGATTTACTCCTGATGCATCTCCGGGATTGTCATCAATGGCGCCATGGTAAACATGTTTACCTTCACCATTGAACAGGAATACCTCCGGTGTACGGTTAGCACCGAATTCGTCAGCCAATACGTTATTGGCATCAACTGCATAGTACCATTTATAGCCCTGAGCAGCTGCGTACTTCTTCATTTCAGCATAAGAATCTGCGTCATCACGCTGACCTTCATTAGAGTTGAGTAAAATAACCCCAACTTCTTTTGACAGAGCATAATTAGCAATTTCCGCTGTCCTGGACTGATTCTTTATCACCCAGGGGCAGGTATTGCAACTGAACATTACTAATAAGCCATTTTTCTTCTTAGCGTCCTTTAAAGAAACCTCTTTACCTGAAATATCTTTTAATTTAAGATCAGGTTTCGGAATGCTTGCACCAATAGGCAATACATTAAAGGTTGTAAAGGCTGAAAGAACAGCAAATGCTGTAAATGCAAAAAATACTTTTTTCATGTTATAATATTTGACAGGTTAAAGGTCTGACTTTTTCTCAAATCCTGTTAGCCGCCCGACACGGGATTTTTCCTTTGGTCAGCCAGCTTTCGCAACGAAGAAATACTAACGTTCAGTTCAAAGCCGATCAACAGCACCAGCGAATTAAAATAGATCAATAGCATAAGGATCAGTATCGTGCCGATAGAGCCATACAATTGGTTATAGTTTCCGAAATTGGCGACATAGTAGGAGAACCCCATTGTAAAAGCCATCATCATAAATGTAGCAAGAATAGAGCCGGGATTAATGAATTTCCACTTCTTATGCACAGCCGGTGCATGGCGATAAATAAATGAAATACAAAGGAAGAAAAGAAGAATGATCACTACCCATCTTACATTAAATATGATCGTCCTGATCGTGGGATCTTCGATACCGAGCCAGGTCAGCACAGTTCCCCTTGTTACCAGTGCTATAAGGCAAAAAAAGATGATAACAAACATGTAAAGTGTAAGTTTTATTGCGACCCAGCGGTCATGGATAGCATGTCGTTGTGAAAAACCGATATAATTCATTTTATTAAATGAACGCATAATACCGATCATGGCATTAGAAGAAAAGTACAGGGCGAGTATGATACCAAATGATAGCAAGTCGCTCCGTTCTATGGAGGAAAAGTCTTTTAGAAAATCTATTATGGGTTCATGATTTTGTTTGCCGGGTATCACATCCCGGATAAGGTCATACAACTGTTCCAATTCGTCTTTTATCGGCAAATAGGGTAGCAGTGTGAAAATAAAAATACAAGCCGGGGGCATTGCAAGCAGTAGATTAAACGCTATCGATGCTGCTCGCTCATTCAGACTTGTTTTTTGAATTTGTATAAAGAAAAACCTGACTACATCGAACAGGGGAATGCCACTGAACCCCGGGAGGATAATGTTCTTACTTTTTCGGATAACTAATTTTACCGGAAAAGATGTGATGAATTTCCGTCTTATCTGCGTAAGAAAATGCATTTAGCCTTAACGGTTTGCTTTCCTGATCGAATCCTGCCTGTCCTGTGCCTTTGCGTATTCTTTCGCCAACCTCCTGTGATCGTCGTAATTACTGGAATAAATGTGTGTCCCGGAAAAATCACTGTTGGCTACAAAATAAAGATAATCTGTTTGCGGAGCATTTAAAACAATATCGATCGTTTCCGGTTGAGGTGTACACACAGGCCCTGGCGGTAAACCTTCAATTTTGTAAGTATTGTAAGGAGATTCCACAGTCAAATGCTTTTCATAGAGTCGTGTCAAAGCAAAATCTCTTAACGCATATTTTACCGTGGGACAGGCCTGCATTCGCATGTTCTTATGTAGCCGGTTAATGTATACGCTGGAGATTTTCTCTTTTTCACTTTTAAGATTTACCTCCTCGTCAACTATCGACGCAAGAATAGAAACCTGGACGGGGCTGAGCTGAACTGCATTGGCCTTCTTTTTTCTTTCTTCAGTCCAGAATTTTTGCCAATGATCAAATAATTTTTGATAAATCTTTTTGGGATCGCTGTTCCAATAGAACGAATAAGTATCAGGCATCACAGCAGCCATCACGGTATTTGTATCAAGTCCATATGTCTTCAATGAATCGTTATTCGTTAAGAATTGCATAGCCGCTATCGAATCAAATTCGAATTGCTGCCCCAGCTTTTTGGCGAAATCTTCTTTTAGCCGAATCTTGGTGATAACTAGTTTTACCGGCGTTTGCCGGCCGTTTTTAAGCATCCTGACAAGCTCGAGCAAACTCATCCCCTTTTTGATCTCATATTTACCGGCCTTTACATTGTTAAAGCCAATAGCCGCCGATAACCAGTCAAACCATTTGGGAGAGGAAATGATCTTTTTTGCGATCAATTCATCACGCATTTCATTGAAACTTGAACCGGTGCTGATATAAAGAAATTTGTCCTGAGGGGCAGCGACCGAGGGACCGAGAATTTTCCATGCGGAAAAGAGAGCCACAACAAAAACGATGACCAATATGAGTAGTAAGGTTTTTTTCATAGTGTTCTAATTGACTGAACTTATTGGATACAGGTATTTCTCCGGCAACCTCACGATTACCTTGCAACTATGGTCAATATTAGTACCAAAGTTGATAACAAAATAAATAAAAAACCCCGTCTTTAAGACAGGGTGAATTAATATCTTTTATTAAAATTTATTGATTTGTTTGCGGAGCAGTAGCAGTGGGAACACCCGGTGTAGCATTTGTGGCCGATGGATTTGTAATTGGATTATTAGGATTGGTATTTATCGTTTGCGTCCCAATTTTGCCCGATGTATTGGGGACATTCGAGGAATTTCCTGAAATAAAAAGCGTAGAAAGAAGACACAAAACACCAATTACACCAGCAAAAATCCATGTGCCTTTTTCGAGCACATCGGTTGTTTGCTTAACACCCATAAACTGATTGCTAAACCCAGCGATATTTCCGGCAAGTCCACCACCTTTCGGGTTTTGAACAAGAACGATCAAGCCGAGGATCACACTGGCCAGTATCACAATTATTACAAAAAGTGTTGTCATATCACGGTTTCTTTAAATTTTCAATAAGGGATGCAAAATAACTGCTTTTAGAGGGATTAAGCAAACTTAATTTACGATAGATCTCTGCCGCTTTTTCAGGCTGGCCCTGCTTGATCCAAACTTCAGCCATTGTTTCCGTTTCAACATTCCTGTCTTCAATTGAATGAGTGGCAAGTTCGACAACCTTTTCCTCAGAACGGGCATCAGTCATCGCAGCAACCTGCTGCGGCGGTAATTGCTTTATGGTCTTAAGCCATTCTGTAAAACTTTTTAATTGCTGGCTGAACCGGTCTTTAGGGGTTTCTTCAATAAGGGTTTTAATTCCCTGTGAAGCAAAGTAATCGACGGTGTAATACGGTTCAAAAACGAGTGCCTGTTCTTTTGTCCCTGTTTCTTCAGCTACTTGTGAAACAGTTGTCACAACTTCTTCTTTTTTTGAAGCATCGATAAATCCATGATGGGTTTTTTCAAGAACCAATTCATCGTTATTGGGTTCTTCCAGGACTTCCTCTACTGGTATTTTTTCCTGAAGTATTATTTTTTCATCCGAAGACTTACTGTTCAGGAGATGGTCAAACCATAGGGGATTATTAATATGAAGTGAAGCTGTGCTCAATTGTTTGTCAAGACCCGGGTGACCTGATTGCTTTTGTTTGGCTGCCAGCAATACTTGTGCCGAAGCAAAATAAGGATATTGTTTGGCAAGTTCTTCGACCTGCTCAATACTGCAATCTTCCAACCTATTTTTTTTGAATAAGGAGAAGACCAGTTTATTAATCAATTCATGCATTGCCAAAATATTATTCCCAATCAGAAAAAATTCTGTTGAATATTTCATCAACAAGATTGCGGATCATTTCATCATTTAATTTTTGTTCGGCTTGTGGTAAAGTTAGGTTGGCGGAAAAATCGAAACTGCGGCTTATTGAGAAATTTTTCGGCTCGGCGTTTGGCGTCTTGCGATCAAGTAGGGTAACATTTACACCGACCGTTAGACGGTTGGTAGCAACCTGCTGTGCCGAGATACCGGAGGTGGATACATCATATTGCGAGACATAAGCTGAAATTTCATAGTCAGCATTGTCGTTGTTCACTTGTGTAAGACTTGTCTGGCTTACTATCTTTTGACGAAGCCTGTCAGTCAGCTGCGGGCTTAATTGTGTATTAATGTACCGTGCCTTATTTTCAATAGGAAGAACTTTTACAGTTTTTATATCGGGTGGTATCGATACCTGGTTGAACCTGTAAATTCCGCAATTTGAAAGAAGGAATAAAAGGCACAAGGAACAAGACACAAGGAATAGGGTGCAGGGAGCCATCAGGATGTGATTGCTATGTAAGGCTTGAGAACTTGTGCCTTGTACCCTGTGTCGCTTATTAATCATTCTTCGATATTATATTCCTTTAATTTCCGATAAAGCGTTCTTTCACTGATGCCAAGATCAAGAGCAGCATCCTTTCTTTTCCCTCGGTGTTTTTTCAATGCCTTGATGATAAGTTCTTTTTCTTTATCCATTATATTCAGGCTTTCCTCCACCTCCACATGGTCCTGTATATCGCCATTCATGATCACTGGTTGCGATACCGGCGGTTGAATGGGTTGCTGGACAAGGACAGGCTGCATCGGGTCATGTCCTTTTAATTCCTTCAATTCATTAATCAGCGCCGGATTCTGAATCGCGTTCGGATTTTGCAAAACTTCAAAAAACATTTTTTTCAATTCTGTTACATCTTTTTTCATATCAAAAAAAAGTTTATAAAGAATTTCCCTTTCGTTTGCAAAACTCTCATGAGCGCCACCATTGGTATGCGCTAAAACCGGTAAGCGATTTGATGAATACGGCTGGAGAAACCGGCCCAATTCTTTTGAATCGACATTTTTATCCTGGGAAAGAACTGAAACCTGTTCTGCAATATTCTTCAATTCTCTAACATTGCCCGGCCAGGGATAGTTAATTAACATGTTTTTGGCGTCATCATCCAATTGCACAGGGGCTGTTTTATATTTTTCGGCGAAGTCAACCGCAAATTTTCTGAAGAGTAATGTGATGTCTTCTTTCCTGTCATGCAGGGCGGGCACACGGATAGGCACTGTACTTAAACGATAGTAAAGGTCTTCCCTGAATCTATTATTGTGTACTTGTTCAAAAAGGTCTTTGTTTGTAGCAGCGATCACTCTTACATCTGTCTTGTGAACCTTGGAAGAGCCAACCCGGATATATTCACCCGTTTCCAATACTCTTAATAAACGGGCCTGTGTTCCCAATGGCAGTTCACCAACCTCATCCAAAAAAATTGTACCACCATTTACCGTTTCAAAATATCCTTTGCGGCTCTCAACCGCACCCGTGAAAGAACCTTTTTCATGACCGAATAATTCCGAATCGATCGTTCCTTCAGGGATGGCTCCGCAGTTAACGGCAATAAACGGGTTATGCTTTCTTGCGCTGAGTGAATGTATGATCTGTGAAAAAACTTCTTTTCCAACACCGCTTTCCCCGTTGATAAGAACGGTCAGATCAGTATTAGCAACCTGTACCGCTACCTGCAATGCATAATTCAAAGCAGGGGAGTTGCCAATGATTCCAAAACGATTTTTTATACTTTGTATCTCCATCGTAAAAAATTCATCAGTCAATTAATAATTGTTCCTAACAATGTAGCCTGTGTGCAATCATTTACTCTCACCTTTACATAGTCTCCTTTTTTCAGGTTGTGATTGTCTTTTGGAAAGACTATCACTTTATTTTGGGAACTTCTTCCCATCCAGTCCCTGTCACTTCTCTTACTATCTCCTTCAATCAGTACAGCAAATGTTTTTCCAATATCCTTTTTATTGCTTTCAAGCGACAACCTGTTCTGGGTTTCAACTATTTCCTGTAATCTTTTCTTTTTCACGGATTCGGGTACATCATCTTTATATCTTCTTTCAGCCAGCGTACCGGGACGTTCGCTGTAAAAGAACATATAGCTCATGTCATACCTGCTGTATTGCATAATATCCAGAGTGTCTTTGTGATCCTCATCTTCTTCTGTACAAAAACCGGCGATGATGTCAGAAGATATTCCGCAATCCGGCATAATATCCCTGATGCGATCAACCTTTGCCATATACCATTCCCTGGTATATGTCCTGTTCATTAATTGTAAGATCCTTGTGCTACCGCTTTGGACGGGCAGGTGAATGTATTTGCAAATATTTTCATACCTGGCCATGGTATGCAATACTTCATCAGTTATGTCCTTCGGATGCGAGGTAGAAAAACGGACCCTTAGCAAAGGGGAAATGATCGCAACTTTTTCAAGCAGATCAGCAAATGTCACGATCT
>JAICPX010000560.1 GCA_025929635.1 Chitinophagaceae bacterium | reverse complement strand
TGGTGAATATGTCAATCGCTGTTTGCAATCGGCCATTAAATTCTTGATTCAGCACCTTAATGATAAGTAATGAGAGCGCTTCATGATGAACATCATTGATCAGTTCTTTTTCAAGTGCATGCGAATAGGGCCCGTGTCCGACATCATGCAATAAAATGGCAATTTTCGCCCCCAATTCTTCTTCGAGGGTGATTTCAACTCCTTTGCTTTTGAGTTCTTGCAACGCATTACACATGAGATGATAAGCGCCGAGTGAATGATGAAGCCTTGAATGGACAGCGCCGGGGTAAACAAGATGAGCAAATGCCATTTGATAGATGCGACGCAGCCGCTGGTAATAAGGATGCGCAATAATATCCAGTATCAAAGGATGGTCAATAGTAATAAAACCATATACAGGATCATTTATGATCTTCCTTCTATTGGGCATGCTGCTAAGCTACAAAACGACAAATGAATTATTGAGAGATTATTTTTTCTGCGTTGGCTAGAAAATTTTTGGACATGCCAACATGATGATCTATGATGGTGCCGTTAGGAGCAATCAGCAAGAGATTAGGATAGCCGCCTTGCACGTATCGCCGTGCAATTTCCTGCGCTTGTTTTCCTACGATGATTGGGTAATTAATCTTTCTTTTCTCAATTTCCATTTTCATGTTGAATTCGGAGTCAGCAGGATTCACCCCGACTAAAATGATTTTTGAAGTATCTACTGTGGGGAGCCAATTGAGGATAAAGCCAGTCATTTTATGACACGGTAGACATGACAGGTAAAAGAAATCAAACAGTACGTATTTGTCTTTTAAGAGTGAGTCCAAAGAGCCTCCATTAATTGAAACCAGATGAGTGAATTCAAATGTTTTTCCTTGCAGTACTTCTTTTGACGATGTTGTTTTTTCCAGCTCTTTTAATGTGGTTACCGGATAATTTTTAGTAGCATTAATAAGCGTCGTTATCTGCTCCTTGATCATTTTATTTACCGAGTCTGATACTTCCAGATAATAAAACTCATCATACTGATGGTAAGCTTTTTTGTAAGGTATTGTTTGGGTGATCTTCTTTATTCGATATGTTGACGTATCCGCTTCAATATAGCCACGGTTGGTTCTAATTGAATAATTACTATTTTTTAATGATACCGGTCCTGCAAAGTTGTATTTGCTTACCAGTTTGACAAAGGAGGTTGCTTGTCTGGCGGGAATTTCATCCAATCTATGATAAATGGTGCCTGACAACTCATTTTTTTTCAACCTGATTTTTTCAGGTGAGTTTGTTTGGAGAATATAATTTTCATCAGACGAGAATAAGCCATTTTTTATATTGTAAACACTATCCAGGGCAAAAAGAAAAAACTCATTTGAATTCAGTGCCAGATAGCCAAAATGTGAGACAATAGTATCGTACCTGAATACATTTTTGTGTAGATGCTTTACAATTTCTAATCGATCTGAATTTTGCTGATAATAATTGGCAATTTTTTTATATAATTCATTTGATCCCGGTGTTTGGGCAAGCAGCACCCCGGTATATAAGATGCTGATGAGTGTAGTGATAATTCTCATAAGCAGGTTATTAAAGCAATAAGTTAGCAAATTTATCCGTTTCAGGTTTGTTAAATACTCTTTAACAGGTCGGAAGTTAGAATTGCTGATCTTATTAAACTAAATTTGAACCCCTTCATACTGGCTGAGTGTTGTTGTCGTACAAGCGTGTCCTTCGACAAGCTCAGGATAAACCTGCAACAATTAAATAGTAGCACGGTAGTTGGGATATAATTTTGAAACTGTATTGAGGAGATCGCCTAGGTTCGCCTCGCAACACGACCATAAACAACAAACAAAACAGAATGGCTTTAGCAAAAATACTCTGGGTAGACGACGAAATAGAAAGTCTGCAGTCACAAAAACTTTTTTTGGAAAGCAAGGGCTACGAAGTACACACATTGACAAATGGGTTTGATGCCATCGACTATGTAAAAGAAAACCTGGTCGATGTAGTATTGATCGATGAAACAATGCCGGGCATCACAGGTTTAGAGACATTGGGAAAAATCAAGGAAGTCAGCCAACAGATACCAATTGTACTGATCACCAAAAATGAAACGGAGAACCTGATGAATGATGCGATCGGGTCACAGATCAGTGATTATTTGATTAAGCCGGTAAATCCAAACCAGGTATTGCTGAGTCTTAAAAAGATCCTGGACAACAAAAGATTGGTGGCGGAAAAAACAACTACGGCGTATCAGCAGCAGTTTCGAAATCTTTTTATGGCGCTGAACAGCAGCCCGGATTATAACGAGTGGATGGATATTTATAAAAAGCTTGTATACTGGGAGCTGGAAATGGAAAAAAGCGATAGTCCCGAAATGCAGGAAGTGTTGCAGACACAAAAGAGTGAAGCCAATACAGAGTTTTTCAAATTCATTTCCCGCAACTATGCTTCATGGGTAAAGCCCAAAAGTGTGGATGGCCCCGTGATGTCACATACGTTGATGCAGTTCAAGGTGCTACCGCATTTGGAAAAAGGAACTCCTTTGTTTTTTATTTTGGTTGATAACCTCCGTTTCGATCAATGGAAAGCGATCCAGCCAATGTTTGCTGAAAGTTTCCGGATCCTTGAGGAGGATAGTTTTTACAGTATCCTGCCAACGGCCACTCAATATGCCCGTAATGCAATATTCGCCGGTATGCTCCCGATTGACATTGAGAAAACCTTCCAGGTACAATGGAAAAATGATGATGAGCAGGGTGGAAAGAATTTACACGAAGAGGAATTTATAAGAGCGCAATTAAAAAGATTGCATGGCGAAGCACTTACTCTTCGTGCACAATTTTACCTGGA